>JAGODO010000212.1 GCA_017998165.1 Flavobacteriales bacterium
GGCCTTCACCGGATGGGCATTCAAGCTGGAAACGGCACAGTTCCATTTCCGGGAGCACCAGCATGACTTCGGCGATAAGACCTTCCGGGGCCGCAAGGGCAACTTCGATGGTGATGACATCCTGGACATGCTCCTGGAGGACAAGCAGACCTCTGTCTTCATCACCCGCAAGATCTACCGCTGGTTCATTTCTCCGGAGGTGGACGAAGGCTTCGCCGCGCTCATGGCCGAACGTTTCTTCAGCAGCCGATACGACATCGCCGACCTGATGCGCTTCGTGTTCAGCAGCGATCATTTCATGAGCGCTGCGATGTTCGGCCGCCGCATCAAATCGCCGATCGAACTCATCAGCGGGCTGGACAAGAATTTCACATTGCGCTTCGAGCGGGAGGAGGATGGCATGTTCCTGCAACGGATGTTGGGACAGGTGCTCTTGAACCCGCCCAATGTGTCGGGGTGGAAGGAGGACACCGGTTGGGTGGACAGCAATTCGCTGATGCTGCGCTTGAAGCTCCCTTCGGCCCTGCTGAACAAGGGGGGGCTGGATTGGGAAGAGCCTGGTGAGACCGCTGGCGACCTGGACAAGATGATGGCCCCGGTAGGGGTTGCTCCCATGCGTGATGCCGATGGCCGTCTCTTCCGCGTGGCCCCCGACCGATCGACCTTCCTCGCGCAACTGGACCCGGGCATCACCAACGATGGCCTTTTCAACATGCTCCTGCAGGTGGAAGCCAGCGAGGCCCTGCGTACGAACGTGGGGACCGGAGACCTGATGGAGCGTGTGCTCGAGATACTGTCCTCCCCCGAATACCAGCTCTGCTGATGCGCCTTCGTCTTCGAGCCACCCGCAACACCCCCCCACGGCTTCGGCGGCACGCGTTGCGCATTCGCCCTTCCCGACCTGAAACCCGACCGCCAGGCTTCGGCGGCATGGAATGAGACGACGCGATTTCCTCCGGAGCACGGGGCTTGTGACCACGAGCCTCCTGATCCCCCGATTCCTCCATGGCATGGGCGGGGTCCGGACTTTGAACGCCCGGAAGCTCGTGGTGGTGCAACTGACCGGCGGGAATGATGGACTGAACACGGTGGTCCCCTTTCGGAACGACGCGTACTACCGGGCCCGACCCAAGCTGGGGATCCCCCGTTCGATGGCCCTACCGCTCACGGATGAGCTCGGTTTCAATCCGGGAATGAGTGCTCTGCGCGCCATCTACGATGCGGGTCATATGGCCATCATCCATGGCGTCGGATACCCGCAGCCGGACCGGTCGCATTTCCGCAGCATGGACATCTGGCATACCGCCAGTGGCAGCGACCGGTTCCTGGAAACGGGCTGGCTCGGACGCTATATGGATGAGCGCCGCGTGCCGCCGCATGATGTCGTGGAATTCGGTGGCTCACTGTCGCTGGCCAACAAGGGGGAACAGGTGAAGGCGCTCGCCATCAATGACCCGGCCCGGTTCTATCAGGCGACGCGGGAGCCCTACTTCGCCCGGCTCGCGACCGGAATGCACGCGCAGGAGCACCAGCAGCTCGGCTACCTGTACCGCACGATGACGGAAACGTACCGCAGCGCCGGCTATATCCAAGAGCACCTCCGGCCGCGCGGATCCGCCACGACCTTTCCCAAGGGAGACCTCTCCAGACAGCTCCGCCATGTGAGCGCGTTCATCCAGAGCGGCATGGAGACGAGCGTTTATTACACCAGCACGTCCGGCTTCGATACGCATGTGAACCAGGCCGAACGGCAGCAAAAGCAGTTGACCGAGGTCAGTGCCGCCATCGGCGCTTTCGTGGATGACCTCCGGTCCGCCGGACGATCGGAAGAGGTGCTCGTCATGGTCTTCAGCGAGTTCGGTCGCCGGGTGAAGGAGAACGCGAGCAATGGCACCGACCATGGGACCGCCGGCAACATCATGCTGATCGGCGAGGCCCTCAAGAAACCGGGCATGTTCAATGCCATGCCTTCCCTCGAGGGGCTCGATGAGAACGGTGATATGCGCTTCTCGGTGGACTTCCGGCGCGTCTATGCCACGGTCCTCCATCGGTGGCTCGGCCACGATCCCTCAGCCATCCTCGGAGCGGGCCTCGAAGAACTGCCCGTGCTGGCGTAGGAGCCGGGGCCTCAGTGCGTCCAATCCATCAGCATGATCGCGAGGTGCGTGCAGCCGATGGTGGTGTACATGATGCCCAGGAAGATCGCGAGCTCACCCAGGTCGATCCAGCCGAAGGCCGAGTACCGCACTTCCTTTTTGCCATAATGCGGCTTCATCGGAGGCAGATGGATGCGCTCCTCCTCCAAGGGGATATTATTCCAGAAGCCGGAGGACTGCATCGGTCGGTGGGGAGAACCGTCGCCCGAAAATAGCGAGTTCACCGATGCCAGGCCAGCGATCGCAGGAATTCCTGCGGTGAACCGGATATCAGGGGCTTCCATGGATGGTGTTCCTGCCATTGATCGCGTGGGCCGCAGCGCATGGACGGCATCACCGAAAGTCGGACTATGGTCCTGTTCTCTTCAGGCTCTTCGCTGAGCCGGAACCGTTCGTAGGCGAGAGACCCGGGACCTTAGACGAACATGAAGGTGAAGCTCATCGGGTGAAAGACGTCCGGAACGTGGAGGTGTTGCCTCGTTCGTCACGGACCTCCACGACCAGGTCATGCTTCCCCCGCTTGTCGCTGTACTTGTCGAAGCGGTGGCACAGCATCTTCTTTTTCGGATCATACTCGAACAGGATCCACTGGCCATCGAGCTTGCCCACCCACTGGGCGATGCCGCTGAGGTCATCCGCCACCTGTACGTTCAAGCTGTCGCGGCCGGTCATCACCGCACGGATGTTGAGCCCGGTCACCTTCGGCGGGAGCGTATCGATCATCACGGTGTAGTCCCCGAAGCTTTTCACTTTGGAAGAGACCCATCCATCCGCGCAGGTTCCGCCGATGGGTGAGGCTTTGCCCTTTTCGTCCAGACGCACGATCAACAATTTGTCCGACCGCCCCCGGGCCTTGGTTACATCCGCTTTCAGCGAAAGCTGCCCGGCGATGTTGAGCGGTGTGAGCGGGTCGTGCAGCCGGGTAGTGGGGGCGAAGGGGCTATCGCTCTTCAGCACGGTGCAGACGATGTGCTCGTCAGCATACAAGGCGTTCGGCGGCAATTCGAAACGGGCATCCTGGGTGGTGAGGGTGTTCTCCCGGTCATAACCGAAGTACTGCCCCTGTGCGGCCGGAATGCGCCACGACAGGGCTTGGGCGCTAGGAGCACCGCGCAACGTGAAACGCATCTCACTCCGGTTGCCATTGGCGTCCACGGCTTCCACCAGCACCTTTTTCTCATCACCAGGCCGCAGGGTGATGCGCCCTTGGGCCGCCTCCTTGCCATAGATGGCCAGCTTGTTGTTCGGCAGCTTGTAGCAACGATTGTAGTTCATGTCGTTACTCTTGAAGAGGGCGTAATCCATATACGCGTCCGCGAACCGCTGCAGGGCGAAATCCACTTCCTCCAATAGCGCGCTGTGGACGGGCTGGTCGTCCACGAGCACTTTCAGCGAACGAATGCCGCAGGTACTCGAACTGTTGCTGTACCGATCGATCACGTTCACCGAAAGCCCCACCGTCCCGATCGCTGCGGGCACCGCCCCGTCCTTCAGGGTGTAACTGCTGCCGGACCCGGTGGCGGGGTAGCCCTTGGCTCCGTTGGGGTAGGGCTGCACCCGTGCAAGGCTGTCGAGCGCATCGATGCGCAGGCCGTGGAAGATCGGGTGGATGTCATCCGGCACTTCCATTCCGAAACGCTCAGGATCCAGCGCGTGCTGATCACCGGTGCGGCGCACCTCAAAATGCAGGTGTGGACCGCTGCTCCCTCCCGTATTGCCGCTTTGCGCAACGACCTGCCCCTTCGACACGGGCAGTTCTCCTTTCTCAAAGACGAGATCCACGTCGAACTCCCGGGCCTTGTACTGCCGGTCAAGAACGGCCTCGGCAATGGCACCGGTGTAGTTGCGCAAGTGACCGTATACCGTGGTATGACCGTTCGGATGGTCGATATACAAGGCCTTGCCGTAACCCCAAGGGCTCACTTTTACCCGGCTCACCCAACCGTCGTCAGCGGCTTTTACGTCGAGTCCTTCGCGCCCTTCCGTCCGCATGTCCAGCCCGCTGTGAAAGTGGCCGGTGCGGAGTTCCATGAAGTTCCCGGCCAACGAGATCGGGATGTCCATAGGCGGGGCGAACCGGGGTTCCGCGCCGCTCGATTGGGCGAATGATGATCGCGCTATCAACAAGCTGAAGATCAATGCGCTGTTCTTCCTCATCTCTTTTCTTTCTCGCGTTGATCCAACAGACGGTACAGAATGCACGGCCTCCCTGCAAACCAAGGTCCGAGAGGGCTGTGCGCATGAAGGTGAACAGGGGATGCGTCAACAAACCAGGGTTGATGAATGGCTGGCTGGAATCGTCCTTGATGTTTGGCTGGCCACGCACGCATTTTGTGCTCAGACCGCCGATGGCGGTGTTCGAAGGACCGGGCATTTCCATGTTGTAAATGCCTCGTGTCCATGTGAAAGCGCCAAGCATAGGGGTGAATGGTTTGCTTGCTTGGCGAGCCACGCAATGCACGGGCCGGTGCTTTCCGATGGAGCGATGCCCATCAACACCCTCTCGTGCAAACTCCAAACCCACCAACTATGACCCTCGGGTTATCTTCGGCCCGGACCCTGAAAACGGGCTTCCGTATCCAGAACCGTGAGCGACCTGTCCATCCGACTTCGCCATGTGCATGCGCGCGTGGAGGGCCTGCTCAAGGATCGTGACCAGCACGCCAAGGCACACCTCACCCTCCAGGAGGAACTGCGCGAATTGAAGCGCAGTGACGAGGTATTGCGGGCGCGCATCACGGAACTGGAGCAGGAGAACGAGGTCCTCCGCACGGTGAAGGCGACCTCCCAGGACAGATCCGGGGCCGCTGGTGACCGCACGGGATCGAAGGAACGGATCGATGAACTGGTGATCGAGATCGATCGCTGTCTGGCCTTGTTGAACAACTGACCAGAGCGACCTCCACCATGAGCGAATCATCGATCAGGATCGAATTGGCCGGGCGGGCCTACCCCCTCACCGTACACGCGGAGGAGGAGACCAACATCCGCAAGGCCGTTGCCGAGATCAACGAGAGCATCGCCCGCTTGAAAGCATCATACCCGATGACCGACAAGCAGGACCTGTTGGCCATGGCCGCGCTGGAAGTCACCACGCGCGCGCTGAACCAGGCCACCGCACAAGCCCATGCCGAGGATATTGCGGCCGTGGAAGACCTTGAGCGATTGCTCTCCGAGATGCGCGGCTGATCCACCTTCGCTCCCCGGAGCACCCAGGGTCCGTGAAAAACAAACGGACCAATGGATTCGACCATTCTGATGACACTGATCGGGGCCGTCGTGGGCCTCGCGGCCGGAGGCGGCATCGTCTACCTCCTGCTCAACAACCTCATGACCAAGCGCCGTGCTGGCATCCTGAAGGAGGCTGAAGCGGAGGGTGAGGCCCTGAAGAAGCAGAAACTCGCTGAGGCCAAGGAGAAGTTCCTCCAGCTCCGCGAAGAACATGAGCGTGAAGCACGCGAAAAGGACAAGCGCGCCAACCAGGCCCTGGAGAAGAGCAAGCAACGTGAACAACAGCTCAGCCGCCAGCAGCAGGACCTCGGCAACAAGGAGAAGCAGCTCGATAGCCTGAAGAATGACCTGACCTCGCGCTTGCAAGGTCTGGAGCGCCGAGCGGAAGACGTGGAAAAGAACCACGCCAAGCAGGTGCAGCAGTTGGAGAAGATCAGCGGCCTGAACGCCGAAGAGGCCAAGAAGCAGTTGATGGACAGCTTGCGTGACGAGGCCCGGACCGCCGCCATGGCGCACATCAAGGAAGCCACGGAGGAAGCCAAGCTCACCGCCAACAAGGAGGCCAAGCGCATCATCATCCAAACCATCCAGCGCACCGCCACCGAGCATGCCGTGGAGAACGCGGTGAGCGTGTTCCAGATCGAGAACGACGATGTGAAGGGCCGCATCATCGGCCGCGAAGGCCGGAACATCCGCACCTTGGAAGAGGCCACTGGCGTCGAGATCGTGGTGGATGACACCCCCGGCGCCATCATCCTGAGCTGCTTCGATCCCGTGCGGCGCGAGATGGCCCGATTGGCACTGCACCAGTTGGTGAAGGACGGTCGCATCCACCCGGGCCGCATCGAGGAGATCGTGGCCAAGACCAAGAAGCACTTGGAGGAAGAGATCGTGGAGATCGGCAAGCGCACCTGCATCGACCTCGGCATCCACGGCCTGCACAATGAGCTGATCCGCATGGTGGGCCGCATGCGCTACCGCAGCAGCTACGGCCAGAACCTGCTCCAGCACAGCCGTGAG
>JAGODO010000213.1 GCA_017998165.1 Flavobacteriales bacterium
TGCCGCAAGTGCCCGCGCCCTGCGGTTCGGTCAGCGGAACGGTTTTCAACGATGCGGACCAGGACTGCACCAACGATGCCGGCGAGTACGGGCTGCCGTTCCGTGTGCTCACCATCGACCCAGGGCCTTCGTATGCGATAACGGACCAGCTGGGCGCTTACTACAGCGCCGCGACTTTCGGCTCCTTCACCCTGGCCCAACCGCTGGTCGACGAGTCGCAACTCTGCCCGCCTGATGTACCGGCCGCCTTCACGATCGACGCAGGATCGCCCGACGTGACGCTCGACCTCGCCGATAGCAGCTTCGCCCCGCTGGATACCCGGGTGAGCCTTTGGGCCAGTCCCGCCCGGCCCGGATTTCCCGCATCGGTACACGGTACCTTTTGGAACGCGAGCGCCTATCCCAGCGGAGAGGTAACGCTTGTGGTCCACTATGATCCCATGCTCGATCCCGTTACGGTTTCGCCCACGCCCACGGGCCTGACCCCCGGAACCGCCGAGTGGTCGCTCTCAGGGCTCGATGCCTTCGAATACATGCATTTCCAATTGCAGGGAACCGTGCCGGCGGACATCGGTTTGCTGGGTACGGTGATCTCTTTCCTGGCGACCGCTTCGGATGGTGTCCAAGAGCTGGATATGGTCAACAACGCGGCCGCCCAGAACGTGACCATCACCGGCAGCGTCGACCCGAACGACAAGATCGCCCGCACGAGCGCTGGCCACAGCAGCACGCAATACTTCATCGATGAGGACATGTACATCGACTACACCGTCCGCTTCCAGAACACGGGTACCGACACGGCGTTCACCGTGGTGGTGCGTGACAGCCTGGAGGCCGAACTCGATCCCGCTTCGCTGGAGATCCTCGGTGCCTCACACGCCTTTGTGCCGTCGTTCGAGAACGGCCGCACGCTGGTGTTCACGTTCAATGAGATCAACCTGCCGGATAGCGGAACGAACTACGCGGCCAGCAATGGCTCGGTGCATTTCCGCTTGAAGCCACGCGCGGATATCGCCGTTGGAGAGATGATCCGCAACTCCGCCGGCATCTGGTTCGACTTCAATGAACCGGTGATCACCGACCCGAGCGAGTTGCTGGTGGAGATGAGCACATCCGTTGCGGAGAAAAAGGACGGCGAACTCGTGCTTTGGCCGAATCCGAGCGAGGACCTGCTGCGCGTTTCCATCAACGATCCGGGACACCGGTTGTTCCAACTGGACGTGTTAGCCGTGGACGGTCGCGTGGTATTGCGCGACGGAGCGTTCCTGCTGTCGGAGGCGCTGGAGACGCGACCGCTGCAGAGGGGGGCCTACCTGCTCCGGTTGCAGGACACCGACGGCCGTGTGCATCAGGCGCCCTTCGTGAAACGCTGATCAGCGCGTGATGAGCGCGACGATCCACTGGTAGAGCACCGCGCCCGCCAGGAAGACGACCATGGGCGGGTTGAACGGATTCCCGCTGCCCAGCGCGATCGCGACACCCATCGATCCGATAACACCCAGCACGATGGCTGCCACAACGCGGGTCTGCCGCCGCCGCCCTGTGCGCAACATGCTGGCGAAGGGGATCATCATGAGCAGGCCGAACAGGCCAGGGGCCAGCCAGCGCTCGTCATCCGTGACGATGAGCGCCGCACCGCTGGCCAGGGCGATCAGCAGACTGATACCGGTGAGCGCACTGGTGAGCTTCTCGTCCCTGTTCAGCACATAGCGGCCGAACCGGTTGAAGCGCAGCAGCAGGTTGGTGAGCGGTTCGATCACCCAGGTGCTCATAGCGAAGAGCATGTACAGGATGAGCAGCGGCCAGACGAGGATCTCCAGCGCGGGGACGGTCCTGGCCACTTCGCGCAGCACGCGGCTCAGCACCCACGCGCCGATGATGAAGACGCGCTGCGTGCCCTCCTTCAGGTTGCTCACCCAGAACACGTACTTGAGCCACTGCCGGTAGATCCAGTAGCGCGCCTTCAGCGCTTCGATCATGCCCGCACGTGCCGTCTCCAGCCCCGGCTCACGGCGCAGGGCCTCCCGGAAGTGCTCCATCGCACGGGCGTGATCGCCGCGACGCAGTGCCGTCCACCCCGTGTTGCTGTGCGTGTACGGGTTCTCCGGGTCAAGCTCCAGCGCCTTGTCGATGGTGCTGTCCGCCTCGTCGTGCCGCTTCAGGTGCGTCAATTCGGCGCTGCGCACATTCAGGCAGCCCAAGTGCTCAGGGTCTATGGCCAGTCCTTGCTCGGCCGCATGAAGGGCCGCCTCGTGCGCGTTCGCATGATGCAGGATGAGCGCCAGCAGCCCGTGGTTGTTCGCGTCCTGCGGGTCCAGCGCGATGGCTTGATCCGCGCTCCTCCTGGCTGCTGCGAGATCCCGTTTCCCGAGCAGCGCCTTGGCGAGGTGGTAGTGCGCACTGTCCAGGTCGGGCGCGGCCGCCACCGCCTGCTTCGCCACTTCCACCGCATCGGCGTCCTTGTCCTGCGCGGTGAGCGCGTGTGAAAGCAGCATCAACGCATGCACGTCGTGGGGTGCCTGGGCCAGCTGCCCACGCAGTTCTTTTTCCGCTTCGGCCGGCCGGTTGTGCTCCAGCAGCAGGGCCGCCCGCCGCACGCGTTGCTCTTCCATCCCGCTCACTTCACGTATTTGAGGATCTCGTCGTACAGCCCGCCGTCGTTCGCGTACAGCGCATAGTTCTTGGCGCTGTTGAACCATTCGCGTGTCGTGGGCTTCAGTTTGCCGGCGGCCTTCTTCAGGTCCTTGGTCGTGATCGGCTCGGGCTTGCCACTGGTGAACGCATCGGCCAGCTTGTCCTCCACGCAGGTGTCGATGACCGCTTTCAGGTCCGCGCCGCTGAAGTGCTCCGTGACTTTCGCGATCGTCATCGTGTCGACATCTTCCGCCGGCATGCCGCGCAGGAGAAGATCGAGGATGCGCTTGCGTCCTTCCTGGTCAGGCGGGGGAACGAAGATGATCCGGTCAAAGCGGCCCGGGCGGCGGAAGGCGGGATCCATGTGCCACGGCGCGTTGGTGGCCCCCATGATGAGGATGCCCTCGTTGGCGCTGCCGGTACCGTCCATCTCGCTGAGGAACTGGTTGATCAGGTGGCGCCCGCCGCTCTGCTTCATGTGGCTGCGGTTCGCACCGAGCGCATCGATCTCGTCGAAGAAGAGCACGCATGGCGTGTTGTTCCGCGCCGAACCGAAGATGCCCGCGAGGTTCTTCTCGCTGTTGCCGATCCACATGTCCAGCACGTCGCTGATGCCGACGCTCACGAAGCGCGCGTCGATCTCGCCCGCAGTGGCCTTCGCGATGAACGTCTTGCCGCAGCCTGGCGGACCGTAGAGCAGGATCCCGCCACCGGCCTTCTTGTTGTACGCCTTGTACAGTTCCGGCTGGCGGAAGGGCATGATGATCTTCAGGGCGATCTCCTTCTTCACGGCGTCCATGCCACCTACGTCCGCGAACTTCTCATCCGGCTTGATGAGCAGGCTGTCCAAGCCGTCATCGTCCTCATCGTCATCGCCGTAGCCTTCTTGTCCACCCACGCGGAAAAGGCCGTCAAGTTCCGCATCGGCCATGCCGGGTGCTCTGGCGATCAGCTCCTGATAGACCTGCTGCGCCTTGCCCGTCGACCCCTCCTTGGCCAGCGCGCGGCTGTATGCGAGCAGCAGTTCGGGATCACGCATGCCACGGTCGTGCAACTCGTCGTAAACGACGATGGCCGCGCTCAGCCTGTCCGTCCGGCGGAAGACGTTCGCCAACCCCAGCTTGGCCTTCAGGTCGGAGGGGTCGGTGCTGAGGACGTGCTTGTAATGCGTTTCCGCATCGGGCCAGCGTTCAGCGTTCACGCACAGCGCCGCGAGCTGCATGCGCAGTGGTGCATTGTCGGGGCTCAGGGCCAGCGCCTGTTCCAGCGCGGCGATCATCGAGGTGAGGTCCATGGTCGGGACAAAGGTCGGCAAGAGCGCGCTGGTCATGAAAGCCCCGCTGGCCGATCTTCGCCGCGATGGAACGCCTGCCCTTCGTGCTTTCCGGCGGTGGTGCCCGCGGCATCGCTCATCTGGGCGTGCTGCAGGCGCTGGCCGAGGCGGACATCGCCCCAGCGGCCATCAGCGGCACCAGCGCGGGCGCGTTGATCGGTGCGTTCATCGCTGCTGGTCTCACACCGAAGGAGGCCACGGCCTTGCTCCGCGAGGAATGGCGACTGCACCTCACCCGCTGGAAGGTCTTGCGCGGCGAGTGGCTCAGTCAGCGCCGGATCGGGGAATTCCTGAACGCCTATCTGCCGGCCAAGTACTTCGAGGACCTCAAGGTGCCCCTGTATGTCAGCGCCACCGACCTTGAACGCGGCGGGCAGCGCATCTTCAGTTCCGGCGAGCTCATCCCGCCGCTCCTGGCCGCCTGCGCGGTCCCCTTGATCTTCCCGCCTATGGTGATCGATGGAACGCCTTACGTGGACGGCGGGCTCAGCAACAACCTGCCGATAGAACCCTTCGATGACCGGCGCTCGGAGGTGATCGCCGTTTATGTGAACCCGCTGTCGCATTATACCGGACAACGTTCACTACGCCGCACACTGGACCGTACCTTCCATTTGAGTTTCCGCGAGATGGTCCTGCGCTCCGCGAAAGGCTGCCGCATGTTCATCGAACCGACCGGTCTCACGGACTTCGGCATGTTCGACCTGAGCCGGGGCGCGGACATCCAACGCATCGGTTACGAGTACACCCGGGAGCTCCTTTCGAAGCAAGTTTGACCATGGAGCTGGTGCGGCGAACGATCGAGCGCTACGTCCGCTTGCATGATGCTGATTGGTCGCGCATCGGACCATGCTTCAAGGAGTTCGCCTTTTCGAAGCAGGCGTTCATTTCGCGGATGGGGGAGGTGGAGGATCACTTCTACATCGTGAAGAGCGGGGTGCAGCGTATGTCCTTCCCGCACGATGGCGAGGACGTGTGCGTGGGCTTCTCCTACGATGGCAGCTGGAGCGGCGCGTTCGATTCGTTCGTTACGCGCAAGTCCGGTCGCTTCGATGTGCGGGCGGTGACCGATACCGTGCTCTATGGCATCCGGCACGAGGACCTTCAAGGCCTGTACCTCGAACTCCCCGTCATGGAGCGCTTCGGACGACTGATCCTTGAGGAACTGATGGTCGGACGCGCAACACGCGAGATCGAGCAGTTGAGTTTGAGCGCGGAGGAGCGGTACGACCGCTTGGTGGCGCGCAGCCCGAAGCTGCTGCAACTCGTTCCGCAGAAAGACATTGCGAGCTACCTGCGCATGAGCCCTGAGACCTTCAGCCGGCTTCGGGCCCGCCGTTCTTGATACAGGTCAAGTGCGTTCCACTGGCGCACTCGCTTGTTTCGCACCATGGATACGGCCAAGCTCATAGAAGAACTCGCACGGACGCTGCGCCAACAGCTGGTGCGGGCCACGGAGGTCCGGAGGCAGTCCTCGGAGGTGCTCCTGCACCGGCCCGCCCCGGAGCATTGGAACGCGCTGGAGATCTTCGAGCATCTCTGCCTGAGCAGTGGGATCTATGTGCGGGGCCTGGAGGATGTCTTCGGTCAACGGGCACACCGCTATCCGGGCAACAAGGAGTTCAAACCGGGCATGCTCGGCAACTACTTCACCACCGGCATGGCACCCAGGCCGGACGGCAGCATCAGCAACCGGATGAAGACGCTCAGGATGTTCGACCCGGCCCGGAACGATGGTGCTTCCTCGGAGAGCATCGACCGGTTCATCGACCTCTGCGAACGTTTCCTCCGCCTGCTGGAGCGCGCAGCCGGGACGGATCTGAACCGGATGAAGGTGACCAGTTCGCTCGGCCCCCTCATCCGGTTCAAAGCGGGGGATGCTTTCCGGTTCCCGATCGCGCACCAACAACGGCACTTCCTCCAGTTGGAGCGCATACTCGCGGATGCCGAGCTACATGCTCAGCGCACCACGACCAGTCGCTGAGCGCCCTTCGCGATCCGCACCACGTAGCTGCCCGCGGCCAAACCGCTCACGTCGATCGGTTGGCCCGAACGCAACGTGCTGCTCCAGATCTTGCGCTGTGTCGCATCAATGATCGACACCGGCTGCGGAACGGGATCGTCCCACACGAGCACCACCTGCGTGGCGGCCGGGTTGGGATACATCCTGAAGCCGGTCGCAGCTGTCCCCTCGGCGATGCCGACGTTGTCGTTGTTGGCTCCGAAGGTCGGGACCTGGATGATGAACGGGCCTGATCCGTTCGGCACGCGCGCGTACCCCTGGTCGGTCACCTGTTCATCGAAATCCACATGGTCCACCAGCAACGTGTCCGCATCGTACAGGAGAACGCTTTCGCCCGAGCCGCTGAGCTTGA
>JAGODO010000214.1 GCA_017998165.1 Flavobacteriales bacterium
GGGTTCGATTCCCCTACGGGCTACACCGCACCGCCGGAACCTTAGCAACAGCAAGGGTTTCCGGCGGTTGTCGTTCCAGGGCATCGGTCTGGTTGTCGGACGGTACACCGCCGCTCGGACCCTTGACCCCGGTATTGGGAAACCACGCCTCCCGCACATGCCGGTGGGGCTTTTTCACCCCTGCACCCGTCCGCCATCTCAGCCCATTCCCCGAACTTCGGCGCCCTTTTTCGCCTGAAGCACGGTCCTTGAGGAGGGGAATCGATGAAAAGAAACCTGCTCCTGTCATTTCTGACCTCCGTGGCTTTGAGCGCTTGCGGCCAATCCTCGACCAACTCGCGTGCTGTACGGGTCATGGCGGAGGTGGAGCCGACCCAGCCATTCATCGCGCTGCATTGGGACGCGTATGCCGATGCGACCGGGTACACGGTTTTCCGCCGCGCCTCGGGTGCGACGACGTGGGGGGCGGCCATCGCCACGCTGCCAGGCACGGCATTGGGCTATCAGGATGCGGCGGTCATGCCGGGCGCGGCTTACGAGTACAAGGTGGAGCGCGCCAGCTCCAACACGGGTTATGGCTATGTGCGCTCGGGCATCGGTGTTCCGGAAACGGGCTATCGCGGGCGTCTCATACTCGTTGTGGCCCATGGGTTGGATGCCGTGCTGAGCGGCCCCATTGCCCAATTGGAAACGGACCTGAACGCGGACGGTTGGATCGTGATCCGGCATGACCTGGCGTTGACCGACACCACGGTGGCGGTGCGTACGATGATCCAAGCGGACTATGAAGCGGCACCGGATCAGGTAAGGGCGGTGTACCTGCTGGGACATGTGCCGGTGGCTTACACGGGCGATCACGCTCCGGACGGCCATGAATATCACCAGGGCGCATGGCCATGCGACGGGTACTACGGCGAGATGAACGGGAACTGGACCGACAACAGCGTGAGTTCTTCGGGATCGATCTGGTCCTGGAACCATAACGAGCCCAATGATGGCAAGTTCGATCAGGACGATTTTCCCGGTGCGGTGGAGCTCGCGGTCGGTCGGGTGGACCTTTCGGAATTGCCCGTTTTCGATACGCCCGAGGCTGAACTGCTCGCGAGTTACCTGGCACGCGCACATGCTTGGAAGACCTCCCAATTCACGGTGCCCACCACGGCGGTGGTCTGGGACAATCTCGAATGGTCGGCGTACCCGCTGGCGGTTTCCGGATTCATGGCCGGCGTGCCATTGGTCGGCATCGGATCAGTGACCCAACTGGATCCGGCAGAAGGGCGTTTCTCGGAGCACTACCTCAACAACGACGATCTTTTCACCTGCCATGTGAGCACGGGATTGAAGTACGACATCCAAGGCACGAGCATCTTCCCGGGAACGGATCATGGATTGAACGACACCGACCTGGTCACCAACACCCGCGGTGGTGTGTTCAACCTGTCGCTCGGCAGCTACTATGGGGATTGGGACAACCCGGACAACTTCCTGCGGGCACTCATCGCCAAGGGCAATGCGCTCGGGCACATGTGGAGCGGCATGCCGAACTGGTACCTGCACCACATGGGCATGGGTGAGCCCATCGGCTACTGCGCGCTGCGGACGATGAACAATGCGGACAGCGACTACGCCATCCAGAACGGAGGCTGGCAAGGACAGGCGATGGAGCAGACGCACATGGCCTTGATGGGCGATCCTTCCCTGCGGATGCGTTACGTGCCACCACCGAGCGGATTGACCGCGACGAACCAACAGTGGTTCGCGCACTTCACATGGTCCCCGTCGCCAGCGGCGGTGGACGGCTATCACATCTATCGCATCGACGACGAGGAGGGCACCATCACGCGCATCACCTCCGCACCTGTCCAGGACACCGCGTTCCTTTCGGATGTCCTGTTCGTTCCGGGTGTCCGGTACATGGTGCGGGCGCTGCAATTGGTCACGAGCGCATCGGGATCCTACTACGATCTTTCTTTGGGCGCCATCGACATCGCCGAAGGGCAGCAGGTAGCGGATTGTATGGGCATGATCGGCGGACCGGCGATACCCGGTTCGCCCTGTGATGATGGGGATGAGACCACGCAATGGGAAGCATGGGATGAGAGCTGCGAATGCGCCGTTGGCCCCATCGGCATCGGCGAGAGCTCCAAGCAGGATGGACTGCGCCTGTGGCCGTCGCCGGCCGATGACGTGGTGGTCGTGGCCGCCCGTGTTCCCGGTGGGGGCTACATCATCCGGTCGATGGACAGCGCGGAAGTGGCCCGCGGTACGATCACCTCCGGCACCGGGCGCGTCCCTGTCGCTCGACTTCCGAACGGCGCGTACACGCTGGAGTACCGTTCCATGCCACAGGCCGTTCCGGTCGTGCGGCGGTTCATCGTTGCGCATTGATCCGTCGGAGCGCGAAGTGACCTTCGGGCGGTCGGGGGGAAAGGCGATCTTCACGCATGGTTCAACGCCGAACACATTCCGCATCGAGGACTGCGGTCATTGCTTGGATGGCAATGATGTCCTGCGCTATCCATGCGCAGATCCCCATGGATGGTTTGGTGGGCTTCTATCCGTTCAACGGCAACACGGCGGATTCCAGCGGCACCGGCAACCATGCGGTGGCGGGCGGATGCGGTTACGCTGCGGATCGTTTCGGGAACGCATCGAGCGCTTTGTCCCTTGACGGCATCGGTGATTCCTTGGTGATCCCGCTGAACGGCTATACCCCGATGACGGGCGACTTCAGCATCTCGCTCTGGCTGAAGACCAGTTCACCGGAAGCCGCGAACATCCTGAGCCTGACCGACGCACCGGAAGACACCGTGAGCAATTTCAATTTCGACCTGGCCTACTGGAGCCCATTGCAGACGATCGCCGAACTGCACTACGCCTCAGTGAGCTACTGGAACGGGTCCGGTTGGGCCGGCAACCGCTTGAGCGAGGGTGCCTCCGGCAACTACAGCGATGGCGAATGGAAGCACATGGTGATCCGCCGACGCGATGACACGTTGCAGTTCTGGCACGATCACTACGCGCTGGCGGAAGCGTATTACGCGGGACCGGTCGGCGACGCGCTGCCCTTTGTCGTTGGTGCGCTGCCGTTCCGGTACGAGGGCCTGCTCGATGACATCGCCTTCTATGACCGCGCCATCACGGACAAGGAGATCTGGCGGCTGCAGCATGACCACACGCCATTCATCTTCCGGTTCATCCGCAGCACTGATGCTTATCCCGTCGATGACACGGCGGCGATCTGGATGTGGACCGATACCACGCAGGTGAGCGATTCAGTCGACTTGGACCTGCGCGTGAACGGCGGCCCCTGGCAGGCCAGCGGCCACAACCACTGGGTGGATTGGTTCCCGTTCTACCTGCCCCTGCCGTACTCGCCGGGCACGTTGATCGATGTGCGCATCCGTGATCAGGACGACACCACCCGTTCAGCCCGTACCGGCGAGTTCACCATCAGCGAGTACACGTGGGAGAACGTGTCCACGTCGCTTCCCTTCACACCAAGGGACGGTAGCGGACTGTTGAACCATGATGGCAAGATGTGGCTGCTCGGAGGTTGGGATCCGCCGTTCCACGAGCCGAACTACACCACCAATGAAGTATGGAGCAGCACGGACGGCACCAATTGGGACTTCATCACGGAAGCGCCGTGGGAGGGTCGGCATTGCGCGGGTTGGCTGGTGCATGATGGCGCGATGTGGGTGATCGGTGCCGATCCGCAAGCGAACGCGATAAGCGACGTATGGCGCAGTAGCGACGGTTTGAATTGGGTGCAGGTGCTGGACACGATCCCGGGCATGTCGCCCTTGCGTTCCAATCATTTCACCGCGAGCATGGGCGGCGAGATGTTCTGCATGGGCGGTCAACCGCACAATGGATCGATCGCCAATCTCAGCGAAGTATGGTCGAGCCCGGACGGGGAAGACTGGTCACAACTGCCGGATGCCCCGTGGGGCGGACGGAGCATGGTGATCAACTCGTGCGTGGACGACGATGACACGCTTTGGCTCCTGGGTGGAGGCCGTCTCAACGATCGGCGCTGCTTCAACGATGTGTGGAAGACCGGCGACGGTATCAATTGGGAGCGTGTGCTCGAAGCCGCGCCGTGGGATCCGCGCTATTGGCATACCGTCGCCTGGTTCGACCACAAGATGTGGGTGATCTGCGGCATCGCGCACCAGACCAATGCGGCCGATGTGTGGTACTCCAGCGACGGACTTGACTGGCGGGAGCTGAAGCACTCCCCGTTCGCCGATCGCCATGCGGCGTCCACCACCGTCTTCGACAACAGCCTCTGGTTGATGTGCGGCATCATCAGCAACGACGCTTGGCGGCTCCGGAACATCACGGTGCCGCTGACGGTGGATGCCGCAGTAGAACCGGTCGGACTACCGCGCTGGTATCCAGTGCCGTCCGATGGTAGGGTCCGCTGCGATGAGCACCATCGTTCGGCCATCGTGAGGAACGGACTCGGCCAAACGGTGCTTACTGTAGGCCCGGGTAATACGATCGATCTGCGTTCCCTTTCGCCGGGGATCTATTCAGTACGGGCCGTTCGCGCCAACGGCGAAGAGTGGGTCTCGACGGTCATTCGCTACTGAAGCGGTCTTTCCGTCCGCGATCGTTTGCCACAGTGCAGCGGCTTCAGGGCCTTGGTGGCCTGTGACCCGGTTCCGCGCGGATGTCCATGGTCGTCGCGCCGGAGATCCAACGCCCGGTGGTAACGCGAATGAACGATCAGTACCGCTCCTTGTGGAACTTCTTCTTCGGCTTGTCGCTGTAGCCGTTGTTGGGCCGATCGCCACCACGCGGGGGACCGCTCGTGCCGCCACTGCCTTCATCGACCCGGATCTTGCGGCCCTTGTAGTTGGCGGCCTTGAAGTGGCTGAGCACTTCATCGAAATGCGCGGCATCCACATCGACGAAGGAGTACATGTCCTTCAACATGATCTTGCCGAAATGCTGGCCGGTGAGGCCGGTGATGCCGCAGAGGTAGCCCAGCATCTTGCCCTTCTCGAAGCCGTCCGCGCTGCCCAGGTTGATGAACATGGAACGCATGTTCGCGTCGCTGCCACGGGTGAACTCGGTCTTCTGACGGGCGGGGGCATTGGGATTGTGGTCCTTGCGTGCGAGGTCCACGTTCAGGTCGCGTGCGTCGCGGTACTGCTCCAGGAAGCGGTTGAACTCGAGTGATACCACGCGCTTGATCAGCTCATCGCGGTCGAAACCGGCGAGATCCAGTTGCACCGCGTCCATGAAGCGGGCGATGCCTTCCTCGTCCACTTCCACCTCCTTGATCTTGTGGATCAGCGTGAGCAACTGCCGTTCGCAGATCTCCGCACCACCCGGCACACGTGTGAAAGCGAAGTGCGTTTTCAGCTGGCGTTCCAGGTTGCGCACCTTATGCACGTCCTTGCTGCCGATGATGCTGAGGGAGATGCCGGTCTTTCCCGCGCGTCCCGTGCGCCCGCTGCGGTGCGTGTAGCTCTCCACTTCACCGGGCAGGTCGAAATGGATCACATGGCTCACGTTGCTCACGTCGATACCGCGCGCGGCGACGTCGGTGGCGATGAGCATCTGCAGGCTCTTGCTGCGGTAGCGCTCCATCACGCGGTCGCGCTGTTGCTGGCTGAGGTCGCCGTGGATGGCATCCGCGTTGTAGCCGTCCTTCGTCAGGTCCTCGGCGAGCTCCTGCGTGTCCTGTTTCGTGCGGCAGAACACGATCGCGAAGAGGTCGGGTTCCGCGTCCACGAAGCGCTTCAGGGCGATGTAGCGGTCGCGCATCATCACCACGGCGTACTTGTGCTCGATGGTGGTCGCAGCGGCGTTGGCGCGGCCCACGCTGAGCTCCTCGAACTCGCGCATGTAGTTCTTCGCGATCCGGCGCACCTCACCGCTCATCGTGGCGCTGAACAGCCACGTGCGTTTGTCCTTCGGGGTCTTTTCCAGGATCGTGGTCAGGTCTTCCTGGAAGCCCATGTTGAGCATCTCATCGGCTTCGTCGAGCACGGCCACTTTCACATGGCCGAGGTCCACCGCCTGGCGGTCGATCAGGTCGATCAGGCGACCGGGCGTGGCGATCACGATGTTCGCCCCCCGCTGGATGCCACGCATCTGCTCGCGGATATTGGCGCCACCGTACACGCTCACGCACTTGATCCCCGGCAGGTTCTTGGCATAGGCTTCGAAGTCACGCGTGATCTGCACGCAGAGTTCGCGGGTAGGGGCGAGCACGAGCGCTTGTACCGCGCGGGTAGCGGGGTCGATGGCGTGCAGGAGCGGCAGGCCGAACGCGGCGGTCTTGC
>JAGODO010000215.1 GCA_017998165.1 Flavobacteriales bacterium
TCGGCGTCCTTCAGCGCATCATACTCATCGCTCGCGTAGCGGATCGCATCCCCCTTCATCTTGCGCACGTTGTTGATGCCTTCCGGGTCAAAGGCGGCCACCGTGGCGCCTTCCGCCTTCAGCGCGTCGATCATGTACAGTGCCGGCGCCTCACGGATGTCATCGGTGTCGGGCTTGAAGGCCAGTCCCCATATGGCGAAATGACGCCCTGCCAAGGATCCGCCGTAGTGTTTCCTGATCTTCGGCATGAGCGCGGTCTTCTGCTGCTCGTTCACCCGCATCACGCTCTCGATGATCTGGAAGTCGTATCCGGCCTCCTTTCCGCTCTTCGCCAACGCCTGTACGTCCTTGGGGAAGCACGAGCCGCCGTACCCGATACCGGGGAAGAGGAAGCGCTTGCCGATGCGCGTGTCGCTGCCCATGCCGATGCGCACCTTGTCCACGTCGGCGCCCACGGCCTCGCAGAAGTTCGCGATCTCGTTCATGAACGTGATCTTGGCCGCCAGGAAGGCGTTCGCCGCGTACTTCGTCAGTTCCGCGCTGCGCTCATCCATGAAGATGATCGGGTTGCCCTGGCGAACGAAGGGCTTGTAGAGCTCGTCCATGAGCTTGATCGCCCGCTCGCTCGTGGTGCCCACCACCACGCGGTCGGGTTTCAGGAAGTCGTCCACGGCGAAGCCCTCGCGCAGGAACTCGGGGTTGCTCACCACGTCGAAGTCCACCTTGGCGTGTTTCTTCACTTCGGCCGTGACCTTCTCCGCCGTGCCCACGGGCACTGTGCTCTTGTCAACGAGCACCTTGTAATCCTTCATCAACCGGCCGATGTCGGCGGCCGCGTTCAGCACGTAGCTCAGGTCCGCGCTGCCGTCCTCGCCCGGGGGCGTGGGCAGGGCGAGAAAGACGATCTGTGCCTTGTCCAGCGCGTCAGCGAGGCTGGTCGTGAAGTGCAGTCGGCCCTGCCGGATGTTGCGTTCGAAAATGACGTCGAGGTGCGGCTCATAGATGGGCACCTTGCCGGCCTTCATCATGTTCACCTTCTCCTCGTTGATGTCCACGCACACCACGTGGTTCCCGGTCTCGGCGAAGCAGGTGCCGGTCACCAGTCCTACATACCCTGTTCCTACTACTGCGATATTCATTCGGTTTCCGTTGTCGGTTGTCGGTTGTCGGTCGTCCGTCGCGCGATGCCTTGGGCTACTGCGCGAAATAGCCCTTCACCATCGCGGTGATGTGGGCGAGCTGTTCGTTGTCGAGTTCGGTGCTCATGGGCAGGCTGAGCACTTCGTGCGTGAGCTGTTCGGTGACCGGCAGGGAACCCGGTGCGAAGCGGTCGCTCTTGAAGGCGTTCTGCAGGTGGCACGGCACCGGGTAGTAGATCATCGCCGGAACGCCGTTCGCTTCGAGGTGCTTTTTGAGACCGTCCCGATGGCCCCCGGTCACGCGCAAGGTGTACTGATGGAACACGTGGGTGCTGTCCTTGGACCGCACCGGTGTGATGATGTGCGGCATCCCGGCGAACGCCTGGTCGTAATGGGCGGCGGCCTTGTTGCGGGCCGATGCGTACGCGTCCAGGTGCTGCAGTTTGATGCGCAGGATCGCGGCCTGCATCGCGTCCAGGCGGCTGTTCACGCCGACCACTTCATGGTAATAGCGCACATCGCTGCCGTGGTTGCATACGCGGCGCATCTTCTTCGCCAGGTCCGCGTCGTTCGTGAACAGGGCGCCGCCGTCCCCGTAGCAGCCCAGGTTCTTGCTGGGGAAGAAACTCGTGGAGGCGATGTGGCCGATCGTGCCGCTTTTTTTCCGTGAGCCGTCGCTGAACGTGTAGTCGGCACCGATGGCCTGCGCGTTGTCCTCGATGACGTACAGCTTGTGCTTCGCGGCGATGGCCATGATCGCTTCCATGTCCGCGGTCTGACCGAAAAGATGAACGGGGACGATGGCCTTGGTCCTGGGCGTGATCTTCCGTTCGATGTCCGCCGGATCCAGGTTGAAGGTGCCTGGCAGCACGTCGGCGAAGACCGGGGTGATGCCCAGCAGGGCGACCACCTCCACGGTGGCCACGAATGTGAACGAAGCCGTGATCACCTCATCCCCGGGTTTGAGCCCCAGCGCCATCATGGCGATCTGCAGGGCATCGGTGCCGTTGGCGCAGCCGATCACGTGGTCGGCCCCGAGGTAGGTGGCCAACTCCTTCTCGAACTCCTTCACTTCCGGCCCTCCGATGAAGCCGGCGGTACCGAGGACACGCTGCAGCGCCGCATCGACCTCGGGCTTGATCTTCTGGTACTGGCCGACGAGGTCGACCATCTGGATGGGCTTCATGGCGCTGGCTGTTTCCATGGTTCGATGCCGACCGTCGCGAGGGGGCTCGGGTTGGCCGGGGGGCGAAGATATCCGCCTCCGGAAGCGCCCAACGTCCGCGAACAGGGGCAATTCTCAACGGCTTCCGCGCGTTGACCCATCCCTATTTTCGTCGGCTGATGCGTACCGCCTTCCACCTCGTTCTTCCGCTCGCGCTCGTTACGGCGGCCCCCTGCTACGCACAGCATGGCCTGCGGGATACGTCCATCGTCGTGGTCCCCATCACCCTGAGCTACGCCTATCAGATCCCCCAGGGCGACCTGTCGCTGCGCTTCGGCAACAACAGCAACATCGGCTTGAGCGCAGGGGTGAAGTTCAAGAGCAACTACTACCTCGGGGTGGAGGGCTCCTTCATCTTCGGTAACCGCATCAACGACGTGGGCATGCTCAGCCAGTTGATCGCTGACAATGGCGACATCGTGGATCAGGGCGGACAACCGGCCGCCGTACTGCTGTATGAACGTGGATACACCGTGATGCTGACCGCGGGCCGGCTGATGCCGATCGTGGGTCCCAATCCCAACAGCGGGCTCCTGCTGAAGCTGGGCGGAGGGTACATGCGCCACAAGGTGCGCGTCGAAACGCAGAACAACACCGTGCCCGCCCTGGAGGGCGAGTACCTCAAGGGGTACGACCGCCTGACCGCAGGGCCTGCGGGCATGTTCTTCGTCGGCTACCAGCATCTGGGCAACAACCGCTTCATCAATTTCATGTTCGGCTTCGAGGTCATGATCGGCTTCACCCACCACCTGCGGCCTTACAACTTCGACAACGGCAAGACGGATGATGGCCAGCGTGTGGACGGCCTGAACGGGTTCCGGTTCGGCTGGACGCTGCCTCTGCACCGCAATGCGGACGACCGCGTCTTCTACCGCTGATGCCCGCATTGTATTCCGCGAGCGTCGGTCTGTACCACTTGGCCGTTCGGTGCGCCGCGCTCTGGAACCCCAAAGCCCGCGCTTGGGTGGGGGGTAGAAAGGGGCTTTGGCAACGGCTTGAAGCGAAAAGCGAAGCGCTCCGCGGATGCCTCTGGATGCATTGCGCCAGCGTCGGCGAGTTCGAGCAGGGCAGGCCGGTGCTGGAGGCGATCAAAGCCCAACAGCCGGAGCTGCCGGTGCTGCTCACCTTCTTCAGCCCGAGCGGCTATGAGGCACGCAAGGACCATCCGCTCGCCACCCATGTGGACTACCTGCCGCCGGACTCCGCATCGAACGCACAGCGCTTTGTGGAACTGCTCGCGCCGCGCACGGCCATCTTCGTGAAGTATGAATTCTGGTACCACCATCTGCATGCGCTGAAGGCCAAAGCGATCCCCACTTTTCTTGTGAGCGCCATCTTCCGCGAAAGCCAGCCTTTCTTCAAATGGTACGGCGGTGCGTGGCGTGATATGCTGGGTTGCTATGCGCGCATCTTCACACAGGATGAAGCATCGAAGGACCTGCTCGCGCGTGCCGGTGTTACGAACGTGACGGTGAGCGGCGATACGCGTTTCGATCGCGTAGCGGCCATCGTGGAAGCGCAGGAAGAGCTGCCGATCGTACGTGCGATGGCCGAGGCCCATGGCCGCATCCTCGTGTGCGGGAGCACCTGGCCGGCTGATGAGCGGCTTTTGCTCGATGCGCTTCAGGTCGCGCGGGCGACGCCCCGGATCCTCATCGTTCCGCACGAACTGCACGAGGCACATCTGTACGCCATCGAAAGGGATTTCCCCGAGCCACTCTTGAGGTGGAGCGCCTGCGACCACGATGTCACACCCGCCCAGTTCTCCGAGTCCCGCACCCTCCTGGTCGACCGGATGGGGCTGCTCGCCAGGCTCTACCGGTATGCCGATATCGCCTATGTCGGCGGTGGTTTCGGAGACGGTATCCACAGCCTGCTGGAAGCCGCTGCCTGGGGGAAGCCCGTGATCTTCGGACCGAAGCATACCAAGTTCGCCGAAGCGAAGGGCCTGATCGATGCCGGCGGAGGTTTCGAAGTGCGCAATGCCGAGGAACTCCGCGCCGTGCTCGATCGGTTGCTCGGTGACAAGGATGCGCTCGCCAATGCGGGCGAGGCGGCGGGGAAGTACGTACGCGACAGGATGGGGGCGACCGAGCTTGTGGTGATGGCTCTGCGCGCACGTGTGATGTAGCTTTCGTGGATCCAGCCTTTCCGTCATGATGCGATATGCGGTTCTTTTCAGCGCACTACCCATCTTGCCCTGTGCCGCCCAGTCCGGTTCCTTGCTGGGGGCCGACCTCCAGTACGCGCATTCGGGTGGGGCGGAATGGTCATTTACGGTACGTACCCATGTGGATCCCTTCGCACCGTCCGATGCTCCCGAATTGTATGTCCAGCTTGACGGTGCTTGGGACACCATCCCGGTAACGGCGCAGGAGACCATCGTGACGGGCTGTCTGGAAACGCCTTACCAGAACACCTATACATGGACGTCAGCCCTCTCGGGTTCCGGGGTTCATTCCCTTTACGCGTGGAAGAGCGCTAGAACATTCGCACACAACCTACCGGGCGGATCGGATCAGGTGCTCTGCCTCTTCACTGAGTTCATCTCGGCACCGGGACTGGTGAACAGCTCCCCGGTCTTCGGCAATGACCTGGGCGCATCGTATTACATCGTGAACACGTTGATCCACGATCCACAGCTGTCCGATCCCGACGGCGATAGCCTTGCGTGTTACGCCATCCCATTGAGAGGGGAGGCATGCCAAGGTCTCCAGGGTTTCATTGATCCCGTGTTGAGCACACCGCCAGGCGATGACCTGCAGGTTGACCAATCAACAGGCATGGTCACATGGACCGCTCCCAATACGGAAGGTCGGTTCTGGTTCGCTTTCATTTGTGCCGAGTACCGTGATGGCGAGCCCCTCGGCTCTGTGACGCGTGACATGAGTATATGCGTCCAAGCACCGTTCACGTCGATCGAGGGAAGGCCCCAGCGTGATGCCTCGATCTCGCAGCCATCGCTTGATGGGCCGGTCACGGTTCGCTGGGACGATGACGGGGGCCACATGATCGACATCCTCGACATGCGTGGTGCCGTGGTAGAATGTGTTCGACTATCGGGAACGCAGACCACGATCGCTACGGATGAGATGGCAGCCGGTATCTATTTGGTGAAAATGACGGACATCAAAGGCATTATCACCACCGGCCGCTTCGTGGTGGCGCGATAGCCGACCTCACTTCAGCTTCTTGTTCTTCTTGTGCCGCTCGGCGTCGCGCCTGGTACGCTTCACGAACTTCTTGTCGAAGGCACCTTGAAGGTCGGTACCCGTCTGGTTGGCCAGGCACAGCACCACGAAGAGCACATCCGCCAGCTCCTCGCCCAGGTCCTTTGAGCGGTCGCTCGGCTTTTCGCTCTGTTCCCCATAGCGCCGGGCCATGATCCGGGCCACTTCGCCCACCTCTTCGGTGAGGATCGCCATGTTGGTGAGCTCATCGAAGTAGCGCACCCCGTGCTCCTGGATCCACTTATCCACCAAACCCTGCAGATTTTTCAGCGGGAGCTTGTTCATATCGTTCAACCTCCTATTTTTCAAGGCCATGAGCGGGGTGCGTTTCTACAAAGGTGCCATCTGTGTCACGTTCGCAGCGCTCTCTTTTGCCTGCATACCGGCGGTATCAGCGCAGCAGAGCGGGGCCTCGCACCGCATCCGCGCGATCGTGCAGGATGTGCGAAACGCACGCCAGGCGCATGATGTGGATGTCGCTTTGCGCGTATTCCCGGGCGTGCTGATGAGCCGGACGGACTTCAACACGCGCAATGTGCTCATGGAGGTGACAGCGGATTGCGCCATCGATCGGGAGCAGATGCGGACGATCCTCCAACCGTACGGTCTTTCCGTGAGCTGCTGGTCCCGGGCGATCCAGAGCGATCACGACTTTGAGCCATTGGACC
>JAGODO010000216.1 GCA_017998165.1 Flavobacteriales bacterium
GGCTGAAGGAGCGCGGAGCGTGTTCGCCACGGATCTGGATGGGGATGGAGATGAGGATGTCCTCTCCGCTTCATATGACGACTACGAGATCGCGTGGTACGCGAACAATGGTTCTGGCGGCTTTGGCCCTCAGCGGGTCATCTCGGGCATCGCTCCCTGGGCGCTCAGCGTTTTCGCCGCCGATCTGGATGGCGATGGTGATCAAGACGTTCTTTCCGCTTCGGCATGGGACAACAGGATCGCGAAGTATGCGAACGATGGTGCCGGCGGCTTCGGGCTTGAGCAGATCGTCACCGCCTCCGTTGACTATCCGGCAGCCGTGTTCGTGTCAGACCTGGACGGCGATGGCGATCGGGATGTGCTCTCCGCTTCGTGGTTGGACGACAAGGTCGCATGGTACGCGAACGACGGCATTGGCAATTTCGGTACGCAGCTGATCATCACCACGTCGGCGGAGCAGGCTTGGAGCATATTCGCGACCGATCTGGACGGAGATGGTGATCAGGATGTGGTCTCCGCTTCGCTGTCAGACGACAAGGTCGCATGGTACGCGAACGACGGCATAGGCGGCTTTGGCCCGCAGCACATCATCACCACGATGGCTGATGTCGCGCGGTGCGTGTTCGCTACTGATCTGGACGGCGATGGTGATCAGGACGTTCTCTCCGCATCGTCGGGTGATGACAAGATCGCGTGGTACGCGAATGACGGCACCGGTGGCTTCGGCCCTCAAGAGATCATCTCCTTGCTGGCCGATGTGGCTCGGAGCGTATTCGCCGCGGACTTGGATGGGGATGGGGACCAGGATGTGCTCTCCGCTTCGGAAGACGATGACAAGATCGCATGGTACGCGAACGACGGCTCAGGCGGCTTCGGCACTCAGCAGATCATCTCCACGTCGGCGGTCTACGCTCGGAGCGTGTTCGCCACCGATCTGGATGGCGATGGCGATGAGGATGTACTCTCCGCGTCGTACTTGGACTCCAAGATCGCGTGGTATTCGAACGATGGCACCGGCGGCTTTGGCCCCCAGCAGGTCATCTCCACACTTGCTGTTGACGCACAGAGCGTATTCGCCGCCGACCTGGATGCCGATGGGGACCAGGATGTGCTTTCCGCGTCGTCAGCGTTGGACTCCAGAATCGCGTGGTACGCGAACGACGGCACCGGCAGTTTCGGCCCACAGCAGATCATCTCCACCTTCGTCGAGCATGCAACAGCCGTCGTGGCCGCTGATCTGGATGGAGATGGCGACCAGGATGTCGTTTCCACTTCGGCGGACGATGACAAGGTCGCCTGGTACGAGAATCTCGGGGGTACTAATTCAGTATCGGACATTTCCGCAACGCCTGGCCCGTTCATCTTCCCGAACCCGCTGGTCGACCGCGCGATCGTGACACAGGTGGCGCTTGCTGGGCCGGTCACTGCGGAGGTGCTGGATATGCACGGCAGGCTTCTACGCACGGAGGGTGGTTTCGCCACCAATGGCCGCTACGTTGTTGAGCGCGACGGCCTGCCAGCAGGCGCTTACGTGCTGCGTCTCCGCTACGGTCAGGAGCAGCGCGCCATGCCTTTCATGGTGCGCTGACGGGCGCTATCGGATAGACGAAGATGTCGTTGTTTGGACCGGTGCTGGTCACCGGAACAGGTCGAGCAACGCCTGCTTGTGCGTCTCGCTCACCGGGATCTCGCTGCCGTCGTGCAGGAAGAGCATCCCGCCTTTCCCTTTCACGTAGCGCTTGATGCTGTCGGCCTTCACCATGTGCGAGCGATGAACACGCACGAAGCCCAACGGAACGAGCGCCTGCTCGTAGTGCTTCATCGGGCGGCAGATCAAGCGCTTGCTGCCATCGGTCAAGTGGAACCGGGTGAAGTTGTCCTCCGCTTCGCAGCGCGTGATGTCCTTGGCGCGCACCACCTCGAAACCATCGAGCAACGGCAGCACGATGCGCTGGTCGCCATTCGGCGCGCCATGGATGTTCTCCAGCAGCACGCGTGCGCGGTCCAGGCTGTCGCGCGCATGGATGCGACCCACCACGGTGCCTACAGCGGCCTGCAGCTGGTCGATGCTCACGGGTTTCAGGAGGTAGTCAGCGGCGCTCACCTGGATGGCATTGAGCGCGTAGTCGCTATAGGCCGTGACGAAGACCACTTGGAAGGGACGGTCGCCGTAGGCTGCGAGCAGGTCGAACCCCGATTTGAAGGGCATCTCGATATCCAGGAACACGATGGCCGGACTTGTCTTGTCGATCAGGACGATCGCCTCGTCCACGCTGTTCGCTTTTCCGCTCACCTCCACCTCGGGACAGTACTTGCCGAGGTAGGTCGCCAGCACTTCCCGGCTCGCGAGCTCATCGTCCACGATGATGCAACGGTGCTTGTCAGCCATGGCGCTCCAGGTCTTTGGGCACGACGAAGCGCACGCGTGTTCCCGTGCCATCCGGGTTCAGGTCCTCGACCTGCAAGGTGAGACGTGCGCTGTAGAGCGAATTCACCAGGGCGATGCGATTGCGGGCGTTGTCGATGCCCTTTGATGCCTTGGCGTGCGCACGTTTCATTTCAGCGGCCTTCGCACGGCCGATACCATCGTCCGTCACCTCGAAGCTGATGGCGGAGCCGGTATCCTTCACAACGACCGAGAGCAGACCTTTGCCATCCTTGTGCCGCAACCCGTGCCAGATGGCGTTCTCGATGAAGGGCTGCACGAGCATCGGCGGCACGTGCAGGCCGGCTCCCTTCAATGCGGGATCGACCTCGAAACGCAGGTCGAACCGGTCGCTGAACCGCTCGTGCTCCAGGCGCATGTACTGGTCAAGCAGCTCCAGCTCGTCGTCCAGATCGATCAGGTCCAGTTCGGAGTAGGAGAGCACCTTGCGCATCAGCCCGCTCAGGTCGGTGAGGTAGCGGTTCGCCTTGCGCTCGTCCTGCAGGGCGACATAGTGGTTCACCGAATTCAGCGCGTTGAAGATGAAGTGCGGGTTCATCTGCGCGCGCAGCGAGCGCAGTTCGACCAGGCGGGATGCGAGACGCTCCTTGTTGCGCGCGCGCTGACGGAAGAGCAACAGCCCGGCGAGCAGGAGCACCAGCACGATGAGCGATCCGATGAGGGCATTGCGCGAGAACAACTGGGACGCTTGCAGGTCGCCTTGGGAGCGCAGCAGCGCGATCTGCTTCTGGTTGATCTCGCGGTCCTTCTCCAGGATCTTCATGCGCTGCACATCGGCTGTGAGCGAACTGAAGAGGCCGAGGTTGGCTTCGAGTTTCTTCTTCTTCTCCTCGCTCACGACCTCGAGGGTGGCCACGTAATCGTTCAGGTACTTCTGCGCCGCTTGCGGGTTACCGGCCTCGATGTGCGTTTCGGAGAGGTTCTTCAGCGCGAGCATGCGCAGGTCGAGGAACTTCGGATCGGTGGTGTTCACGCTGAGCTTCGGGTCCTCCAGTGCGTTGCTCAGGGTGTTGATGGCGAGTTCGGTGTTGTTGTTCTTGCATTGTGCCTGCCCCAGCTCCACCTGGTTGGAAAGGCGCTCCGCATCGTTGTTGATCGTCCATTGGTAGGTGCCGGACAGTTCCGTACGGTACCGTTCCGTGAGGGCGATCTCGCCGTTGGCTTCGAGCTGGTCGGCGATATCGGACTTCAGCTTGTAACGTTGCTTGGAACCGCTCACGGAGTCCGCCACGGACCACGCTTGGCCGATGTAGCCCAGTCCTTCCGCGCGCTTCTCGTCCTTGAAGCTCACCAACCCCTGCAACAATCTCGTTTCCGCCTTCACTTCGGCGTTCTTCGAGCCGAAGACCTTGTCCGTTCCGCTGAGGTAGCCCGCGTTCTCCTTCAGTACCTGGTCCGATCGCGCGATGTCACCGATGTCCAACAGGATACCGGCGATCTGGTTGTTGATCTCGGGAATGAGCGTCCTGGGAGCTTCGGAGAAAGTGCTCAGCGTCTTGCCCTTGAGCGCTTCCAGCTCCGTGCGGGCCTCCAGCAATCGGTTCATTCGGCGCAGACAAACGCACCTGTCCAATTCGGCCTGCATAACAACGCTCGAGTATTCATTGAGACTCGTCTCGATGCACTTGTCATAGTAGCTGATCGCCAGATCGCATTGTTCTTCCTTGGCGAACAAACCCGCGAGCACGGCGTAGCTGCGCGCTTCCGTCAGGCGGTCGCCGGCATCCAGGCTCCAGAGCAGCGCTGTTTCCACCATGCGGAAGGCGGTATCGCGCCGGTCGTCGCCGGCGCGTTCGGCGGAATCGAGCAGGGCCGTCATGCGCGCATTGCCCACCACCTCCTGTGAACGCGAACTGGAGATCTTCTCCATGTACTTCTTCTGGCCACACATCGTAAAGGCGATGAGCAGCGAGAAGCAGCAGGTGGAAAATCGCGCGAACAGGCGTTCCATGTGGGTAAACATACGGCCATGCGGAAAGGCTGAAGGGCGGACCGGCCGGTCTTTCCGTGGGGAATGGCGGCACAGGCGGACCGGCCCGGCGCGTTCACCAAGCGGGAAGGCGGGTTGGCCAGTTGGCACTACGCCCCCCGGGCCCGGCAAGGTTGCTTCGTATCAAAGATCCACACCGATGAACACGATGAAGACCGGCCTTTCGGCGCTTGCCCTGGGGCTTCTTTCAGGCACCGTCGCCTGCATGTCCGACACCGGAGGCCGGGGCGTTCTCGCCATGGCCGCCAGCCCCGTGGTGCAACAGGATGCTCCGGCGCCCGCACCACCCGATCCCGCGCCGCCCGGCACGAAGTCCATTCTCCTCGGATTGCTGCTGGACACCAGCAACAGCATGGACGGCCTCATCGACCAGGCGAAGGCGCAGCTCTGGAACATCGTGAACCGCCTTTCCGAAGCGCGCAATGATGGCCAGCGGCCCACGGTGCGCGTGGCGTTGTACGAGTACGGGAACTCCGGCCTGCCGATGCAGGAGCACTACATCCGCCAGGTGAGCGCGTTCACCACGAACATGGATGAGATCAGCAAGCAGCTCTTCGCGCTCAGCACCAACGGGGGTGAGGAATACTGCGGGGCGGTGATGGCCCGGTCGATGGATGAACTGGACTGGGGCGGCAACGAGGCCGACCTGCGCATGATCTACATCGCGGGCAACGAGGCGTTCACGCAAGGCCCCATCAGCTTCGCGACGTCGTGCGAACGCGCGCGGCGAAAAGGCATCATCGTGAACACCATCTTCTGCGGCGACCACCGGGAGGGCATCAACACCTCGTGGCAGGCGGGTGCGCTGGCGGCGAAGGGCGACTACTTCAGCATCGACCAGGACGCGATCACCATGCAGGTCGCATCGCCCTTCGACGAAGAGCTGGCGAAGCTGAACGCGGGCTTGAACGCGAACTGCATCTACTACGGACAGCTCGGCACCTACAATTGGTCGAACAATACCGCGCAGGACAAGAACGCGGAAAGTCTCGGGCTGAGCTCGTGCAACAGCCGCCTGAAATTCAAATCGAACAACGGCTATGTGAACAGCACATGGGACCTCACTGAAGTGGAGACGGCGAAGCTCGACAGTGTGATCGGTGGATTGGACCGCAAGACCTTGCCCGAGAAATATCGCGGCTTGGACCAAGCCGGGTTGAAAGGGGCGATCACCCTGGAGCGGCAGCAGAAGGAGACCAACCGCGCACGTATCGCCGAGCTGATGGTGAAGCGCGAGGAGTTCGTGGCGGAGTACAACCGCAAGTCAGGCGTCACCAACGAACTGGAGAACGCCGTACTGCGCAGCATCGAGCGCATGGCCACGGAGAAGGGCTTCAAATTCGAAGAGGCCAAGGGGAAAGTCGCGCCGCCGCCAGTGGAGAAGGAGAAGACCGTTGAGGTGAAGAAGAAGCCGGGGTGTTAGCCTCGCAAGAGGACCGGAAAGCGGCGAGGCTCCCGATCGATCGGGAGCCTCGCCGCTTAATATGTGGGATGATCAGGCCGTCGCCGGTCCCATCTCGCCGGGCAAACTCCCTGGCCGCAGCGTGTTCCTCGGCGCTTCGTCCACGATCAGCGCCTGCTTGCGCCGCAGCTTGCTGGAGTACCTGCGGTGCTTGATCTTGGCGATGATCAACAGCATCACCGGCACCATGATCAGGGTGAGGAAAGTCGCGAAGGTGAGGCCGTAGATGACGGCCCAGCTCAGGGGTCCCCAGAAGATCACGTTGTCACCACCGATATAGATGTGCGGGTCGAGCTCGGTGAAGAGCGTACCGAAGTTCAGGTTGAAGCCCACGGCCAGCGGCAGCAGAC
>JAGODO010000015.1 GCA_017998165.1 Flavobacteriales bacterium
GGCCAGGACCAGCGGGATCATCAATGGCGTGTACACCAACCAGCCGTTCCGCACACTGGAGAGAATAGCTCCCGGTACCATTTTGTCGAAATGGAAGGTCTCGCCCTTCTTGCCGTAGGCGAAGGCGAAGAACTCGCCAAGCACATGCTCCCAGTAGAGGCACTGCAACAGCCAGGGGATGAGCGCCAGGACAAGGACTCCCACAGACATCAGGCGATGGGTGAAGAGGGAACGCACGAATCCCGGAATGCCCATCGGCGAACGCCAGGCCATCATCAACGGGAAGAGGAATACCAGGACGTTCAACTGACGAACAAGCACCAAGAGAGACCCCGAAGCGATGAAGAACGCGGTGTGCCACTTGTGTGGCGCATGCTCCGGGCCATCAAGCAAGCGCAGGGTACAGTGAATGAAGAGCCCCACGAGGAAGAACGAATACATGTGGGACATCGTCGGCTCGTACACCACGTAGTAAAAGAGGTTGGACGCGGCGAACAGGGAGAGGACGGCGAGCATGGCGCCCTCCGTTGCGGCGAACCGCCGGGCGATCCGGAACGCCAGGACGCAGCCGGCGCCGGTATACATGGCCGCCCCGACCAGCTGCGCCACACCGTAGGGCGATGAGAACCCGTTCCTGTCGTAGTGGAACACGCTTGCCGCCAAGTGGCCTATCAGGAAGAAGGGTAGCTGCAGGATGGCGACGCCGCATGAGAACAGGCTCAGGCTGCGGCCGTCATCCATCTCGTAGGTCCAGTACATCTTGTCCACGGTGCCATTGATCATCGTGGCCGGCAGCCATTGGTAATAGCCCAGGGCATCGCCTCCGTGGCGCAGGAACTCGTAGGGATCCGTGCTGTGAAGCAGCCAGCCGGAGTGCAGCACGATCACCGCCACCAGCAGGAACAGCGCACGCTCCAGCAGCTGATCGGGCTTTTCCGCGCGTGTGAGCATCATGGCTTCCGGGCCAAGGTAACGGCGGCGACTATACTTGTCCCGTGCGATCCGAGGACTCCGCCCTGCGTCTTGCCGGCCTCATCGGCCTGGGCGTGCTGATCTGGCTCGTGTACCTGTCGTGGACCTTCTACCTCGAACGCACGGCCATCTCGGACGCGGCGTGGTTCAGCTGGTTGATGATCGATACCGGCCTGCCCCAGAGCTTTCTGGGTCGGTATGGCTCGTTCCTGTCGGAGCTCATCCCGGTCGGCCTCATCTACGCCGATGCGCCCCTGGAAACGGTGTTGCGCACATATTCCTTGTGCCTCATCGGCATCCATGTGGTGCTGTTCTGGCTCGTGGTGGTGAAGTTCCGCGATGTCCGCGGGGCCATCCTGCTTCCGCTCACGCTCGTGACCGGTCTGCATTTCATGTTCTACTACGGCACCAGTGAACTCAACCAAGGGTTGTCCTTCACCGTGCTGGTATGGGTGCTGTTGCGCAAGGCCATGGACGCGGAAGGGAAACAGGAACGCCGCAGGTGGGGCATCATTGTTTTCCTCGTCAGTGTCTGGACCTCGTTCTACCATCAGGTGCTGCTGCTGCCCCTGCTGTTCCTGATCGGCCTTGAGTTCATCGCGCGAAGGCGTTGGCGCGACAAATGGAGCTGGATGCTCGCCGCCGCGCTGGTGGGTTGGTATGTGCTTCGGATCAAGCTGCTCGCCACCAGCGCCTACGAGCAGGAACGCATGCCCGGCGCAACGGATCTTCTGGGGCTATTGCCCGAATTGGGCAGTCTGCGCAGCACGCAATATCTGCTGAGCGTGTTTCCCAAGTTCAAAGCGTTCTGGCTGTTGTTGCTCGCTGTCCTGGCCGGCATCGCGCTCACGCGTAAATGGCTGCTGGCCGCGTGGACAGGGATCTTCTCCGGAGCATTGCTGGTCGTTGTGCTCATCACGGACCGGGATATCGGCTCTCCGGTGATGTTCGAGAACTTCTATCCGCTCATCGCGCTGTGCTGGGCCGCGACCTTCGCGGAAGTGTTCGTGACGTGGCGGCCGTCCTGGCCGAAGACCTCTTTCGCCGCGCTCGCACTGGTTGCGTTGGTCGGCTGCGTTCAGGTGTACCGCGGGCACTTCATCGTCTCGGCCAAGGTCGACTACTTGGCGCGTGTCACGGGCTATCTGCGGTCCAATGGCCTGCAGAAGGGATTCATCAACGAGGGCAATTTCCCGTGGCCGTACAGCATCGGCTTATGGCCGCTGGCGTTCGAGAGTTCGCTGATCAGCGGGGTTCAGGGCCCCAAAGAGGCGGCCACGGTCTTTTGCGGATCGGACGACATGAAGTTGGATACCATGTACCACCATGGCAACGCCTTTCTCGGCCCGAACTGGCTGCCGTTGTGGTTCACCTCCGATCACCTGAACCCGGCCTATTTCAGGTTCCACCATGCGGGGTTCTACCGACTGAACACCTCCATGCCGGACAGCGTCATGCGGGCGTTTCGCCCGGAGGACATCCATATCGTACCGGAGGAGGCGACCATGCGTATGGTCCCGGACCGGTTCTCGGTGGTCCATGTGGTGGTCGAGAACCTGTCCGATCGTCGATTCTGTTCATTGGACGCGAACGGCGAACCGCTACGATTCCGCTATCGGCTCTTCGATGAGAATGGTGTGCTCTACGCCGAGCACGCGCAGCGCACGGCGCTGGAAGCGGATGTGCCCGCGTACAGCAGCTATAAGCAGGGGTTGATCATTGAACGTCCGGAACGTTCCGGGCGGTACCATGTCGCCGTCGAGCTGGTCGCCGGAGAGTCCACGTCCTTGGGGTTGGGGACCACGTTCTGGATCGAGACCAGATGGTTCTAGAAGATCCCGATCATGGGCCGCCGAGCGGTTCATGCACGGTGATGTACGGTCCTTCCACCAGAATGGGCATCGTATCCCGCGACCAGAAGTAGGCCACGAACGGGTCTTCCACCGAACGCGGTTCCGGTGTCAGGTACCAGGTGCGGATCGTTGTCCATTGCCCCGGCAGAAGGGTGAACAGGTCGAGGTCCCTGCCGTCGTACGCGTAGCTTTTTCCGTCATGCTCCATGGTGTGGACAAAGCTGCCCTTGATCGGTATGGAAGCGGTGTTGACGCGCCATTCGGCCTCCACCCATGCATGATCGCGCGGGGTGAGCAGGTGGAACGGAATTCGGACGGCGGGGGTGAACGTGTCCGCGCCACGCAGTCGGAACGCTCGCCGCGCGTTGCCGCCCGTCGTATCCGCGATGAGCGTGTCCGATGCGGATGCGGCGGGTGTCGTGATCTGCGCAGGCAGGTATTTGCGCGAATAGCGGGATCCATCGGGCGATCCCTGTGGTCCGGAGTAGGAGCGCTGGACCAGCAGCAGGTCCTCGAAGCCAGCCGGAGGAGCGGTGCGCCCGAACGCCGCGAAGTAGGCTGCGCGGGTCATACGCGAAGAGTGGATGAGCCCATGCCGGAACTGCCAGTACTGGAACAGGTTCAGCACGGCGATGCCGAAAAGGGTCGCTTGGGCGATGTGACGGTACGTCCACCGCAGGATCCGGATGCGATCGATCACGGCCGCGAGCGGCAGTGCCATCACCGCGTACGAACCGGTCATCGCGCGCGATCCGAAGCTGTCCGCGTACCACCAGCACGTCCAGCTGGAGAGCAGGTAAAGGTTGGCCAGGAAGAAGCACAGGATGGGAATGAACGCGGGTCTTATCCGCTGGCGAAGGAGGAGGATCCCTCCGGTGGCGATGAGCATCAAAGGCGTGTACACGTACCAGCCCTTCCGGAAGCTGAAAAGGAACCTCCGGGTATGCGGGCCGAGGAGGTCGAATCCTTCGCCGGCATTGTTGTAAGTATCCACCGACCATTGACCGGTCGCGGCGTGCCAGTAAAGGAATTGGGGCAGGCCCATGATCAGCAGGATGAAGGCGATCATGCCCCATTGCGCGCGGTACCGCCACAGACGAGCGAGCGGGTTTGCCGGCTCCCCTTCCGCACTCCACAGCACGGGAATGAGCAGACAGGCGGCTTCGCTGGGCCGGACGAGTATCGCCAACCCCATGGCCACTGCGAGACCAATGGCCTTGCCCGGTCGACGGTCACGGCTCCATTCCACGGTGAACAACAGGATGCAGGCGTAGAGACAGAACAGCGGCAGATGGGGCATGGCCGCTCCGGCGATCACCTGGTCCAACAGGTTCGTCGCGAGGAACAGCAGGCACAGGGTGATGCTCGTGATACCCTCCGGAAAGAAGGACCTCAACACCTTGCGCAAGGCGAGAAGTCCGCAGACCAGGTAGAGGAGCATGCCGGCTTGTACGGCCAGCTGATAGGGTGCGGAGTAGCCGTCCGTCGGTTGGCCGGTCAGCTTCGCAAGGGCATGGCCGGCCAGGAACCAGGGACTCCAGAGCACAGCGAGGCCCATGGAGTATTTCGGCAGCCGGGTACCATCGGGCAGCGTGCTGATCTGGTAAAGTGTACCCGAAGCATCATATGTTTTCTGCGCGGCTTCGACCCAGCTCATGTCATGCACGAGCGGGTCCTGATGGATGAAGAGCGCCGGGAGATAGAGGTGATAACCGAACGAATCCCACCCGAACAGGAAGGATGGCCGGTTCAGCAACGACGCTACGGCAAGCCCTGACCAGAGGACAAGCACCGTCATGAGCGAAGGGGACAGCCTCTGCTTCACAGTGACGACAATGCTAAGGGCGATCGGTACATGCCCGGGGAGGTTGGCCGCACATCAATCGATCCGCACTTCGAAAATGCGCCCGACCAGGTCCCTGGCGGGGAAGGGGATGCCGCGTTGCTCGTAAGGGCTGCCGGGCCACCAGGCCGTATCGTGGAATTCCTGCGTAATGGCGAGCCGCATCGGCACATCGGGTATCGAGGTCATCGAGCTGTTCATGTAGCCGACGATCCGCATGTCATGCAGTGTTGGGCCGATCCGCCAGAAGATCTCGGTGGGCCGCCAATCGATCTCGAACCAATATCCATTGGGCCCGAAGAGCTCGTCATCCGCTTCCATCCGCTTCTGCGTGATCGCGCGATAGTCGCGGTCCCAGCGATGGCTGGTGAAGACGTTCCCGTCAAGGACGAGGTCCTGGCAGCCGATGCCGAAATGGGGCGGATCGGCACAGGCCAGATCCCAGTTCGTGCAGGCCACGGTCACCTGGCCGTGCTGCGCCATGACTTCCTCAGGAAGTTCGCGCAGCCACGCGGAACGCTTGCGGGGGTCGGCCACGGGCTGCGGGTAGATGGGCGGGAAGGCGCGTTCTGGACAGAGCGGGACTCCCTTCATGATCTCGAAATCGATCTCCGCGTAGTTCGTTCGGGGGATCCGCCCGGTCTTTCCGGGGTCAGAGCCATAAGCGAGGTAGCCACCATCGCAAGGTCTGCGCAGCAGACCCGGACCACCGGTGCCCACAAGCCACACCGCGTTGGTGAGGCCGTTCCAGAGGTCGCTGTCGTTGAGCAACGGCGACAATTGGGCGTGGACACGGAACCGTCCATAGGTGAACGCATCTCTCGTCAGCACGCCCGTTTGCGTTTTGCGGGGTCTTGACGATGAGGCGGCCGGGTTGTGTATTTCCAGCGCATGCCCGGCACTGTCCACCCGGATGTTCGAACACGGTTCCGCCGCCAGATAGGGAGTCGTGTTCACGAGGTCGCTTTGCGCCGTGAAGCAGAGCAGGCTGTCGTAGGTCGTGCGGGTGAACGTGTTGTCGAGCACATCGGCGATCAGGGGGATGTTGTCGAATCGGGCGTTGGTATCCAGCGTGTGGATGAACGGTGCGAAACGCGGAGTGGTCCCGCTGCATCCGAGCACGCCGGAAAGCGGGTCGGGCGCCGCGCGCAGCTCAAGCGCGTCGGGCACGACGAGCGTGGCGACCTCCTTGCGCGACGCGCCCGCACCACGCAGCCAGTAGTCATAGGGCTCCGTGAATGTTCCGTTGACCCGCACGCGCGGATCGTTCACTTCCGGAGGTGTTGGCCATAGCGCGAACGCTTCTTCTGGTACCGCGACGAGCAACAAGGAATATCGTCCGGTGCGAGGATTCCGGGCCCACGGTGCTCCGGGGAATTCCGAACGGGGATCGCTCCGGATCACAAGGTGCTCGACCACCTCGATGCCCTCCACGGTCGCGGCGGGGGAGAGGTGCGGGCCATCGGCCCATGTACCGTAGAAATTCCCGGCCACCGCTTCAGCACCGTTGCTCACCGTGTAGGTCTCGTTGCGGTAGTGGATGGCATACCGGAATCTCCGTCCCTTTCCGGAGGGATCGGCCAGCCGGAATCGCACGCGCAATGTGCCGTCATCCGCTTGCCGCGCGTTGGGTACGACGAACCCGCTGTCCGGAGGAAGGTCGCTTTCCATCGCCAACCGGATCATCGATTTCCCTGCGCTCACCGAGCCGAGCGACCAGCTCACATCCGAAAGGACGGGCGGCTCATGCACGCTGGCGCATCCGCACAGCAACAGGATCAGCAGGAAGGCGCTGCTACGCATGAGGCTCGGCGGGCCTTACGGGTGTGCGGCTTCGGTACACGACGCTCAGGTCATCGATCCACACCCCTTCAGCATCACCGATGACGAACATGGAGACAAGATCATCAGGGCTCGTGGTCAGGTCACGCAGGATCCATTCGAAATTGAAGCGTTCCCACTGGTCCGGGCGGTGCTCGATGGCAAGCAGACGTTTCTCGTTCCATTCGAGCAGGGTACCATCAGGGTGATCGATCCGGATGATAATGCGCACATCCGGATCGGTCGCATCGCACTTCATCAGGATGCCGGCAGAGATGGAGACGAGGTTGTCCGACACATCACCGATGCGCCGTGTGATGGCATGCGAACGGCCATCGAGCAAAAGGACGCCTTGACCGTCTACTTCGTGGAAGAACGTGCTGGGCCGATCCTCGAAGCCGTAGTGGAGATTGGGCTCATTCGCCAGGTACGATCCGCGGAAGCCCCTATCGTCCCAATAGCTGCTCCCTTCTGGCGTGGTGCGCTTCTCAGAGCGGTACTCGGGAACATCCGGGCATTTCCAACGGTGCAACTTCTCCTTCAGAGCGAGCTTGAAGGAAGGCACGGTCAAGACGAGCACCAGGGCCACGCCCGCGACCAGTCCGCCGCCCAATGTGAGCAGCAGGAGCGTGTTGCGGGCCGTCCTTGTCATGACCGCTCAAAGAAAGCGAAGCCCATACGGAAAAGCAGGGCGATCATTGCCCGGTTCGTCGCCGCGCAGGACGGGGTGCCGTCAGACCAGCGCGATGTCGCCCCCGGCGATGAGTGGCCTGCCCGTGAGGCGCAGGTAGAGCTGGGTGGTGGCCACAACGTCCTTCCTGCAATACGCGGCGATGCGTTCGATGTCGTTTTCCTCGTAATACACACGTGCCACGTCGGCCCCGCTTATGTCATCCTTCGGGGTGGGGATGCCGAGGATGTGTGTGAGCAGGGCGAGCGAGGTGAAGTTCTTGCGGTCACCGAAGCTCCAGAGGTTCATCGTGTCCAAGTGACCCACTTCCCAGGGTTTGAGGCCGCCGGTGTCCAGCAGATGGGGCAGGGGTATGTGATTCACGATGCAGCGGCGCGCGATCCAGGGAAAGTCGAACTCCTTGCCGTTGTGTCCGCAGAGCCAGTGTTCATCCGTGTTGTAGTGCTTGCCCAGCACGTCGCAGAACCGTGTGAGCAGGTCGTACTCGTTGTCGCCATGGAACGAAGTAACGCGCAGCTTCCACGCGCTCCCATCCTTGTGCAAGCTGCCAACGCCGATGCAGACGATCTTCCCGAACTCGGCGAGGATGCCTCCTCGTTCTCCCCAGAGCTCCTCGGCGCTGCGGCCGTTGCGCTCCTGTTCCCAACGGGTCTTGTCGGCGAAGAGCTTGGCGGTCCGCTCGTCCAGGCCGGAATAGTCGTGGACCATCGGAACGGTCTCGATGTCGAGGAAGAGGATGCGGGAGAGGTCGCGGACGTGATCGGGGCGCATGGCGGATCAAGCTTCAAGACACAAGATACAAGTCTCAAGGAGCCAAGGTCGGATCACTTGGGCAAACTTCAAGACACAAGAAGCAAGTCTCAAGGAGCCAAGATCCGGAGGCGCACTTCTTGTGTCTTGTGTCTTGGGCCTTGTATCTTGAAGTTTATTGTATAAGCACCCCTTTCGCGTTCATCAGCGGCAGGTTCGTGAAGTGCTCTTCATGGATGCTCCCCGCGACGAAAATGTACTTCTTGTCGTGGATGTGTCCGCCCACGTAGAAGCTGAGCCAGTATTGATTGCTCAGCGCGAACACGTCCTCCATGATGCGTTCGATGCGGGCCCAGCTTTTCGGTCCGAGCGATTCCAGGTAGTGGCGCATCTCGCTGGTGGCCCTGTGTTCCCCTTCGATCTCCCCGTAGCCGGTGGAACTGATCAGCACGTTCTCCAGGGCCACGTCCTTGGCGTTGATGAGGTACACGTACCAGGCCTCGCCGCCTTCCTCATCGGCTTCGCGCACCACGGCCATGCTGACGCCCTCGACCTTCGGCGGAACGATGTCCTTCTTCATGGGTTATGATCGACCAATACAAAGGTCGCACTTCACAGGAATCGGGACTGAACCACGGCCGAAGCATGGCGGAGAGCCGGGACACACTTCACACCTCAGCTTTCGGCCTTCCCTTGGGCGATCTCCCGTGCGATGCGGATGTAGTCCATCACATCCTGCGGATGCCCTTCGAGGTTCTTCTCCTCCCACTTCATACCCGTGCGCACCATCACCAGGCGCTCGTGCGGCACGACCACCACATATTCCCCGTGGAAGCCGCGGCAGTAATACACCGGTCTGTTGTCGATTTCCATCAACCACCAGAAGTAGCCGTAGCGCTTGTTGGGCTGGCCGCGGTCCTTCAGCGGTGCGGGCGTGATGCTGGCCTGCCAGTATTCGCGCGGGATGAGCTGCTCGCCGTGCCACATGCCGCTGTCGAGATACAACTGCCCGATGCGACCGAAATCCCGGGCCGTGGCGTAGAGGCAGCAGAACGCCTTGAAGTCACCGTCCTCACGATCCTTGCCCCAGAAGGCCTCGTGCTCACAGCCGAGCGGCTTCCAGAGTTTTTCGCGGGTAAGCGCGTCGATGTTCTGGCCATACACCTTCTCCAGCACTTCCGCCATGATCTGTGTACTGCCGCTGATGTAGTCGAAGTCGATGCCCGGTGCTTGTTTGCAGGGCTGCGAGAGCGAGAGCTCACGCACATCCGTGCCATAGTACCCCTTGGCGTTGTCGCTGAACGGGTCGGCCCCGCTCTCGCTCCAATCGAGCCCGGTGCTCATGGTGAGCAGATGATAGAGCAGTATCCGCTTGTGGCAGGTATCGTTGTCGAACGCGGGCAGGTACTTGCCCACCGGGTCCATGAGGCTGGTGATCCGGCCTTCCTTCATCGCTATCCCGGTAAGCACACTGATGTAGCTCTTGGCCACGCTGAAAGAGTTGCTCACGCTGTCTCCTGTCCAGCCGTTGAAATACTGCTCATGGATCAGGCTGTCGTTCTGGATCAGCACGAAGCCCACGGTGTGGTTCTTCAGCAACGTGGCCTCCTGTTCGGGGCCCAGTTCGAGCTTGCCGTAGCGTTGGCCTTGCGGCCACGGTCGCGGGGCGTCAGCAGGGATAGGCGCGCTGGCGAAGAAGTCGCGGTCATCGATCTCAGGCCCGGCACGACCGATGAGATACGTATTGCGGACACCTTTCACCAGGTGGCCATTGCCGGTGGCGTATGCGAGTGCGGTGAGCACTCCGACGACACCCAGAAGCCAAAGGAGGAGTTTGCGGACAACGCGCATGGGGCGAATGTAGTCGGGTGGTAATGAGCCGGGTTTTCAGTTGACCAGTGCGGTCATGATCGAAGATCGATCGGCCCGACCCGGTTCTGGCGGCTTGTATTGCTGCACGGCTCAACGCACCGCGAACGGAATGGACCCGGCGTATCCGTCGGTCCCGGTGATGGTCAGCACGTACCACCCGGGAGCGAGGTCTGCGCGATCCACGGGTATCCGGTTCGTTCCGGACGTTGGGAGCATCCGGACCACGCGACCATCGAGGGCACGGATGAAGAGACGGTCTCCAGGCGCGAACGGTCGTGGGGCGATCAACCAGCCCTGATCGGACATGGGGTTGGGCTCAAAACGCAGTACTTCATTTGAGCGCTGGACGATCCCGTCCCAGGCGCCCTCATTGCGGAACCAGAGAACCCGTCCGTAGGCGCCCGTGACCGCAGCTACATCGAGGTCACCATCCTGATCCATATCCACGGCGGTCGCGGAGCGCACCCCCAGCAGATATGTGCCCACTACGACCGGTGCGAACACCCCGCTTCCGTTGTTAATCAGCAACCGGATACGGCCATTGGTGCCACCGGTGGCCAGCAGGTCCATGTCGCCGTCGTTGTCCATGTCCACCGCTTCGATGGAGTTCGTGGCATCGGCATCGGTCAATAACCCGATCTCGGGGCCGAACGTGTTGCCGCCCAGGTTCCTGAACCAGGCGACCACCTCCTCGTTCTCTTCCGCCACGGCGAGGTCCACGAGCCCATCGCCGTCCAGGTCGGCCAAGGCAATGGCCTCCGGACCGTCCACGCCCGTGGCGATGACGATGGCCGGCCCGAACGTGCTGTTGCCGTCATTCAGGTAGAGCTCCACTGCATCGTCCATGTAGGAGGAGGCGACCACATCCCGGTCGCCATCGTTGTCGATGTCCAAGGCCAGCACATCGAACGGATAGGCGATATCCGGAGCTATGGTACCGGGGGCGGCGAAGAGCCCGTTGCCGAGGTTCTCATACCATTCCACCACGTATTCCTGCGAGATGGCGGCAAGGCCATCGAGGTCACTGTCGTTGTCCAGGTCCGTGAGCCGCACGGTCTCCACCCCAGTGGCCGAGGCGGTGACCGTGTGCGCGGAGAACCCGCCGATCCCGTCGTTCTCCCACCATTTGACCGTGGCGTCCGACGCATTGCCCGCCAACAGGTCCACGTCACCATCATTGTCGATATCGCCCGCGGCAAGACCCTTGGGGCTGTCCTCGCTCTCGGAGATCTGACGTTGGTAGCCGCACTGGGAAGTACCATCATTGGGATACCAGGCGATGCGGTCCGAACCCGGGGCCGTGGCCACAAGGTCCTTCGAACCATCGCCGTCCAGATCGGCGATGCATAGACGGTAGGCATCGTCCATGCTGGTGGTGATCACGCGTTGCGTCCCGAACGAACCACCACCGAGTTGCGGGTACCACGCGGCCTTCATATCGCTGGGCGAAAAGGAAACGGGATCCAGGTCGCCGTCGCCATCGATGTCATGGGAGAAGACCTGCCAGACCTGCCGTGCCTGTTGGGTAAGGACCACAGAGGCACCGAAGAACCCATTGCCCGTGTTCGGGTAGAAGAGCACCTGGTCCAAGTCCCATGAGCCGGCCAGCAGGTCGGGATCCCCATCTCCATCAGCGTCCGCCGCATGCACGGTCCGGCATTCGATGCAGGCGTCGGTCACCAGGTAGTAAGCGTCGAAGACGCCCCCGCCGAGGTTGGTCCAGGTGACCAGTTCATCCGAGAAGTGGTCCGCTCCGACGATATCCATGCGACCGTCGTTGTTCAGGTCAGCCAGCGAGATATCCGTTGTGGACGCCCAAGAGGTGTCGATGCGTTGAGGCTCCGCGAAAAGTCCCGCACCCAGGTTGCGCATCCATGCGCCACCCCAGTAGTTGGTCACGATGTCCGGCATCGCGTCCTGGTCCAGATCGGCCATCAGAATGGCGCTGCCATAGGACTGCGTCCACGATTGTCCTGTTGGGGAAAAGGAGCCGGTCCCGTCGTTCAACAGCACGACGGTCCCTTCATACGAGTCATGGATCGCGGCGAGGTCCAGGTCTCCATCCCCGTCAAGGTCGTTCAGGATGAGATCCTCGATGGAGTTCGCCGTGTCACTGATCATGAGGACGTTCGAGAACGATCCATTCCCATTGTTGCGGTACCAATAGATGCGGTCGATGCTCCCCGAGCAACAGACCACGTCCATGTCCCCATCGCCATCCAGATCGCCTGGAGCGGACCGCGAGACCTGGTTCGCGCTCTGGGTGATCGTGAGGAGGTCTTTGGCGAAGAGACCTTGGCCAAGGCCCGGGATCCAGCCCACGCGATCCTCTTGGGAGCAGGTGACCAACAGGTCGTCATGCCCATCGCCATCCAGGTCGGCCAGGGCTCCACGGGAGACCTGTTCGGTCATCTCTACCAGATAGGGACCGGTGAATTGTGCTTTGGTCAGGGTCGTGATGAGGACCAGTCCTGTCGCAAGGAGAAGCTTCATGGAAGGCCCGATCGCGTGCATGGAGCCAAGGTAACCACAGGGCATGTTCACCATGGCCGCTTTCAAGACATGCCTTTGCGGGCTTGCGCGATGAGTTCCTCGATGTCGTCGGTATCAGCGTCCAACGACTTCGCCTTTTGGAAAAGATCCAAGGCGGTGGCTGCCCGCCCTTCATCCAGATGATGGATGCCGAGGTTCCGATAGCCATATGGATTGGCGGGGTCGATGCGAAGCCCTTCGTTTATGTCGGCGAGACCACCCTGCGTGTCGCCGAGCCTGAGGCGCGCGAGGCCCCGGTTGTTGAGCGGGTAGGCCTTGTTCTCTTCGCCTGCGAGGGCGCGGTCGAAGTGTTCGATCGCCTCGGGGTATCGGCCCAGGAGGTTGAGCGTGTATCCCTTGTTGTTCAGCGTCCATGGATCATCGGGGTCCAGCGCGAGCGCTTTGTCATAGAGCGCGAGCGCTTCGAGCCGGCCACCGCTCCGGCACAGGACCAGTCCGCCAAGGGCGAGACCCTTGGCATCGACCTCCTGCTCGGCGCACCATTGCTTGTGCAGGCCCAGGGCTTCCTCATGTCGGTCCAAGTGGAGGAGGGCGCCGATCGCGTTGTAGTAGATCGCGGGATCCTTCCAACCCGACCGCAGGAAGCGCTCGTACAGCGTCCAGGCCTCCTCGTGCCTGCCCGCTTGGGAATGTTCGACCGCCCGTTGCGCTTCCTTCATCACATCGTTCGGGAAGAGAAGTCGGCGCAGTTGCTCGCCGTCATTGAAGGTGATCCGGCCATCCGGCATCTTTACAGGAGCGGCACTCGGGACGAGGTTGGTGAAGACATCGATCACCGTGGAGACCGCCAGGAGCAACATCAAGGTGAGGATGAAGCCATGCGCATCGATCCTGAAGGACAGGATCGCGGCTGCGACGGCGACGACCATGGAGAACAGCACTCCGCCGAGCAGGATCACCACGCTTTGCCAACGATGGGCCGTGGGTTCATGCGAGCAATAGCCACCGAGCCATCGGAGAGGATCCTTGGTGAACCAGACGCGCAGTCGTCGGATGGTGAAGAGCGGAGGGCCGGTCGAGCTGTCCGGAACTCCGATGAAGATGGAAACCGCACCGGCAGTGAAGAGCAATGCGGGAAGAGCGTGTCCGAGTTCATGCAGCGCGGTGGTCACTGGACGCATCAATGCGAACAATGCGAAAACGCTCATGATCATCAGGAAGACCTCCATGCCTGCCGGAATGGAGGCAAGTTAGAGCGCTCATTCCACCATCTCCACATCGAACAGGTTCGCCAGCTCCACCCGCAGCCGGTCCTTCACTTCGTTGATGTCCACATCGCGTCCCAGCTCTTTCGCCAGACTCGTCACGCCCTTGTCGGCGATCCCGCAGCGCACGATGTTCTCGAAATAGGAAAGATCCGGCAGTTCAAGTCCGGCTTTCCAGCAGTTACCGCGGAGGCTCCCTTACTCGATGATCAGGCGGGTGTTCGTGATAGGGCCAGCCGTAGAATGCAAGAACGCAACATATAGCCCAGACGGCAGGCCTTCACGGGACAGAACCACCTCGCGCGTGTTCATGCCTCTCAGCGTCCTGACAGTTCGTCCGTTCAAATCGACAAGGTCCAGGGTCTCATCCGGACAGACCATATGATCGAACATCAATCTGGTCTGGTCCGCGAAGGGGTTGGGAACGACCCGCATTCCATGGACGGCAAGCTCGTCAACGGATGTGCTGATCACCTCATAGGCTGTGCTGATCAGCTCGCAGCCGTAATCATTGATGATCGAAACGGTATAGGAGCCGGGTTCTGTAACGAACAGCTCCTGCCCCACGGCACCTGCGACCGGGTCACCATTGAGGAACCACTGATAGAAGCCGCCCGGGCTCGCCTGGAGCAGATCGACATCGATCCAGGTGATGTCCGCTGCGAACTGCTCACAATCCACCAGGGTGGTGAGCGTGGTGTTCGTAATAACAGGTAGATTGTAGTCGAAGTAGATCTCAGCCGAATTCGTGATCGCGGTCAGGGAAGGGAGGCTGTCCCTCACATAGATGCGGAAGGAGATGTACCCCTGGCTCGCGAGCGCATCAGAGCCGCTATCCGGAAGTTGAATGCCATCGAAGCGGATGATCAACCCGGTGCTTGCGTCGAATGCCATGCTGCTCGGGGTGTGTGAATATCCGAGAAGGGTGATCGCATAGGGATCGAGGGAGGAAGGCAAAGGATCCAGGAGCATGACGCTCACGGCCGTATCGGTCCCGGTGTTCTGGAAGCGGATGGTATAGTCCAGATGACGTTGTGCGATATCCACGGCGTGGTGGATCCCATATCCGGGGGGCTCGACCCGTTTGTCGTTGGGATCGAAGGAACAGGCAAGCACTTCAGAGAACGTGGTTTGGAAGGTGGCAGCCGTATCACCCGGACCATCCATGGAGAAGACGAAGAGAGAGAGCCCGGTCGTATCTCCCACGTGGTCAGCGCCGGGCCGCTCCATCTCAAGATATAAGGACATGAGCTGGAAGTAGGATAGCGTGTCGATCACCCAGGTGAGCGTGTCGCCCGAGATGATATCAGGCGATGGCTCGCTGGAAAGGAACTGATGCAAGGAGTCCATGACGAGAACGAGTGTGCCATGCTCGATGCGTGTGCCGACATTCGCCACGCTGAGCCAGAGCGGAACGGTCCCCCCGCAGGGGCCGTTGCCGATCATCATGGTGGGGATCAACAGGCTCGTGTCCATGAGCGGCGCGATGATGAAGTCGTTCCCTGCACTGACGGGCGAACCCGTGCTCAAGGTGACACTGTGTTCGATCGGATCCGTTGTCCAGAATGGACCGAGGTTACCGACGGATACATTGAAGTTTCCGGAGTCCGTGTAAGCGGTGTAAGCCCCACCCGGCCCACTGAAGGAGTACGACAGGAATGGATCGACCAGTACCGGCTGCCAGGGAACGGGAATATCGCCTGCGGTCTGCGTGCCCGAACCATCCTCATCGATGAACAGGTTTCCCTGGATCCGGAACGGGCTGCCCCAGTACCCCTTGCTCCAACCGAATTGGATCGATCTGGAGTAGATCATGTCCATCCCACCGTCCCCATCCAGATCATCGAAGCAGAAGGCATTGGTCGGAGGCCCACTGGCCAGGATGGGGTTGCCATACACACCGGGGGCCAGCGAGAGAACGATGTACATACCGTCCCCATAGGCGTTCACGGCCAGATCCAACAGGTTATCAGCGTTCATATCGATGACCTGCAGTTCATACTTGGATGCGGAGACGCCGACGGGCGCCGCGATGATCTGCTCCGGACCGAAGGCACCTGAACCATCGTTCATGAAGCGGACCAACCTCGAAGGATCCTCGCAAAGGGCGACAACGTCCAGGTCGGAATCCTGATCAAGGTCCGAAAGCCTGACCCGCATGACCGAGCCGTATGGAGCCGAGACCGGGTCCTGCTCGGAAAAGGCGCCGCTGCCGTCATTCGCGAACCATTTGATCGCCGGCGCTGCACCGGTCAAGGCGGAAATGATATCAGGATCCCCATCGCCGTCCAGATCACCCGCATCGATGGAACGGGATGAAGTCTCGTCAACAACATGGACGGTGCCGGCGAAAGTCCCGCCGCCTTGATTCTCCCGCCACAACACTCCATCATAGTTGGCGGCTGCGACAACGTCCAGGCTGCCATCACCATCAAAGTCGGCCAAGGTCACATCCGGGCTGAGGCAATGCCAAGAGGCGGAGGTATTGGACCAAGTGAGCCCCTGGTCCGAATTCAATTCGACCCCAAGGCCGACCGAGGAGTTCGAGTCGCTGGATGACCAGACCACGTCATTATCACCATCGCCATCGATGTCAACGACCCGTATGTTGAACACATACCACTGATCCGTGATCGATATGGCAGCGCCGAAGGAACCGCCCCCATTGTTCGGGACCCAGAACAATCCATCATATGACCAGGCGTATAGGATATCGGGATCCCCGTCCCCATCGATATCCCCGACGCCAACGCACATGGCGGTCTGAAATGGGTTCTGGGAGAGGACGTGGCGGGCACCGAACTGGGCTTGGACCACGGACGAGCCCAACACCGTGATCACAGCGTATGCCAAGGTCTTGAGGTGCATCACCCGCCCAAGATACTGATGAAGGGTGGAGTGGTTGAGCAGTGCAGCTGACCAGTCGCAGCTCCTCGCCCGCTAGACCATCTCCACATCGAACAGGTTCGCCAGCTCCACGCGCAGCCGGTCCTTCACTTCGTTGATGTCCACTTCGCGCCCGAGTTCCTTGGCCAGGCTGGTCACGCCCTTATCGGAGATACCGCACGGCACGATGTTCCCGAAGTAGGAGAGGTCGGTGTTCACGTTGAAGGCGAAGCCATGCATGGTGACCCATCTGCTCGCCCGGATACCGAAGGCGCAGATCTTTCTCGCCTTCAGCGGGTCGTGCCCATCGAGCCATACGCCGGTGAGCCCTTCGATACGGCCCGCCCGGATGCCGTAGGCCTCCAACGTGCCGATGAAGGCTTCTTCGAGCGTGCGGAGGTAGCGGTGGATATCGGTGAAGTGATGGTCCAGGTCGAAAATGGGATAGCCCACGATCTGTCCGGGGCCGTGGTAGGTGATGTCCCCTCCGCGATCGATCGGGAAGAACTGGACGCCTCTCTCACGCATACCCTGCTCATCGAGCAGCAAGTGGCTCTGCTTGCCGCTTTTCCCGAGGGTATACACATGGGGGTGCTCGCAGAAGAGCAAGTGGTCTTCCGTCGGCACTTGTTCCCCCGTGGGCAGGTTCCGGTTCGCCAGCTTGCGATCAATCGTCTCCTGGAAGAGCCGCGTTTGCAGAGCCCAGGCTTCGGCAAAGTCGATCAGACCGAGGTCCCGGAAATGGACACTTCGCACGGCGCGAAGATCGGTCGCGGAAAAACTCCCCGGTCCCGGGCTGCTCACTTCACTTCGGCGAGCTTGCCTTTCAACATGTTGATCACGGCGATCTCGACGGGGTCAACGCCCTTCTTCTCGGCCCAGTAGTAGCTCACCCAGTCGCCCAGGTTGATCAGATAGAGCTGGCGGGCCAGTGTGGTATCTCCCCGGCTCCATGCCTCATGGATATGGGGGGTGTACTTGCGGAACACCTCCTTGTTGATCTCCATACGCACTTGGGAGCGCTCGTGATCGGTCTTGTGCCGGAAAATGAGCACTGCGATCGTGTCGTTGCCTCCAGCCCAGCCGACCAGTTCGTTGTGGTTCATCTCGGGGATGGCGTGGTGCCAGCAGAGTTCCTTGCTGTTCTCGTTCACCTGCTGCCGGAAGCGGACGCATACGGCCTCGGTGCTGGCCTCGCTGTAGATGACGAGGCGCTTGCCGAAGAGCTTGTCGGTGATATCCCTGGCCTGCGCCTGGATCTTCTCCTTGTCGTCATCGAGCATCGCTGCGGCGTTCTTCAGGGCGCCTTCGAACCCGTCCCCGATGATGCCGAAGTGGTGCAGGAGGAAGAACTGCTGGGTGAGTGAGTATGCCAGCATCGTACGCGGCGGATTTCCGCCCGGGATCACGATGTGGTCGAGGCCGCGCTTCTGGGCCATTCCCAGCATCGCGCCACCGCTGGTGATCACACAAACGCGTGCGCCCTTGGTCAGCGCCTGCTCCATCGCCGCGAGGGTCTCCTCCGTGTTCCCGCTGTAGCTGCAGGCGATCACCAGGCTCTTATGGTCCACATAGGCGGGCAAGTAGTAGTTGCTGTAGACCTCGATCGGGCATTTCGCTTCCCCGGCCACGGCCTGCGCGACGATCCGGCCGCCGATGCCGCTGCCCCCGAGTCCCGTGACAACGACATTGCCGTAAGGCCCACCGGGGCTTTTGAGCTGTGCTTTGCGACCGATCTCGATCGCTTCTTTCAGTTGGCGGGGGAACCCGTCTATCAGTTGGAACATGGGCAGGGGGAATGCGGGGTGAAAATAGATGCGTTCCAACGACGATGGGGCCGGCCTGGTTCCCCGATCCGGTTGCCGGACGGGTCACACCACTTGTCCACGAAGGAACTTCGGGCGGAGAAGGTGGCTGTCTAAGGGAGGGGAGATGTGGTCTACCGGCGCCCAGCAGGGGCCAGAACGACACATGGGGCGGACCCCCTTCCGGGTAACGGAGGCTCTCCCGGATCGGCGATCGCGACTGTTGAACAGTGTGATCGCTTTTCCCCCCCGCAGCCGGAAGAAGGTCCTCCCCACGGCCATATCGAAACCATGGCAAGAGTAGTGCGTGACGTGGAGGTGGTCCGTAGTCGTTCAACTACGATCCTCCCGTATCGTTGCCCTATGCTTGGGGTGGGGATGACCAGGATGCCCGGTGAACTCGTGCGCGTGCTGATCGCCGATGACCATGTGATCATCCGGCGCGGCATGCGCGACCTGCTGAAAGACCACGTACGGCCCTGCGAGGTGCATGAGGCGGGGTCGTGCGCGGAGCTGCTGAACCAACTGTCCAGGCACGCCTTCGATCTTCTGATGCTCGACCTGCAATTGGGGGACGGCAGCGGGCTCGATCTGATCGAAGGGATCCAACGGGATCATCCCGGGTCCCGGGTGCTGGTGTATTCCATGGGCGCCGAGCGCATCTATGCCCAACGCGTGCTCCGCATGGGATGCGCGGGTTATCTCAGCAAAGAGAGCGGTGAGGAAGAGGTGTTGCGTGCGGTACGGACGGTACTTCACGGCCGGGAGTACCACAGCCACGAATTGGAGCTCCGGCTGCTCCGCCCATCGGGAGCGCCTCAGAGCGGACCACCTCCGGACCCCTTTGCCGCGCTGAGCGATCGGGAGGTGCTGGTCATGGAGGAGTTGCTCACCGGGGCCGGCGTGAAGGAGATCGCGGACAAGCTGGGCCTCCAGCCCACGACGGTCGCCACGTACAAGGCGCGGCTGTTCGATAAGCTCGGGGCATCGAATCTGCTCGATCTGAAGCGCATCGTCGAGGCTCATCAGACGCGCGGGTCATGATGCGCAGCAATATGTGCCGTGTGCTCGGCGCGCTGCTGTCGGTCGCGGCAGGTCTGTTGCTGGCTCCGGGCATGTCCTCCGCACAGCCCTGGATCCAGCAGCGCTACACTACACGGAATGGCCTGCCCCAGAACAGCGTACTGTCCCTGGCGCTGGACAGCATCGGCTATCTGTGGGTAACGACCGAAGGTGGCCTCGTCAGGTGTGACGGGGACCGGTTCAAGCGCTTGCCGATCTCTGCTTCAGGGAACATGGGCCCGGAACGGATGCGGCAATTGATACCGACCTTGGAGAAGGATCTCTTCGTGAACGATTCACGGGGGAACGTCTATGTGGTCCATGGACATGTTACCGTGATCCCCGTTCCCATCGGTACGGCGCATGGGCTCACGATATGCGGTGGGTTCCCCGGCATCGATCTGTTCGCCAGGGCACTGGACAAGGAACACCCGTTGCCCGGGCGGTCGCGATGGCCCGACCTCGTGCTGAACTGTCTGCCGGTGAATGCGCACGACTGGTATGTCCAGTGTGAACGGGAACTGCTCATCTATCGCGACGGTACGCTTCTGGACAGTCTCGAGCTTCCGCCGCGTTGCTCACGGTTGTTCCTGAACGGCGGTCATCTGTTCGGATTCGACGATGCCGGGGCTTTCCGCACGGATCCCACACGGCGGGCCAGTGAGCGCGTAAAGGTCACGGACGAGCGTGGCGTCCCGATCGCGCTCACGAGCGGATCACGCACGTTGTCCTGGGCGCCCGACGATCCGTTCGCCTATCTCTTCAGCGTCGCGGGTCTTTACACGATGCGTGCGTCCCTTGATGGGAAGAGCCTGGTGGCCCGGCGCATGGACCTGGAACTTCCGCAGGCCTGCGTGATCACCTCCGTGATCGTCAGCGACAGATATCACATGGTCGCCGTGGGAACGGATACGAAGGGATTGTTCATCTACCACCCGCGTTATATGCGCACGGTGGTGGCCAGCACGGAGGGGTCGACCGGCAACACGTTCTATGCGCAGGCATCCATGCCCGGGAACGGGGTCCTGGTAGCGACGAACAACGATAGTGCGGTCCTCTTCGACGGGCAAGGACAGCGCGTTGACGATGCGCCCGTTCGGAGCTTCAGCTATGAGGGCATACATCGATCCCGTGATGGCGGCATCTGGTTCAGTCGCAAGCCGGGACTCGAACGCTATGACCCCTTTTCAGGACGCATCGTCAGCATGGTCCAGCCACCAGCGAGCACCACATTCACGCGGTTCCTGGAGGAGGGGGATTCCCTCTGGCTCGCCGATGAGGTGGGAATACACTGCTGGAAACACGGCGGGTTGCGGCAGGTGTACGCGTATACGGGTCCGGAAGCGTTCCGCCATGCACAGTTCATCCGCCGCGAGGACGCGCAGCGGTTATGGTTCGGTACATGCGACGGCCTCTATCGGCTTACCCCGGCCACAGGTCGAACGGATACGGTGGAGGCTTTCCGCGGACGATGCGTGCGGGCGATGGAGCGTATCGGGGGATATGTGTTCGTGGGAACGTATGGGAGTGGCGCGTTCGTTCAGGATGGGGATGGTTTCAGACCCCTGCCCAAGGATCCGCTCGGGTATTTGTCGCATGTGCATTCTTTCCTTGCTGACAGTACGGGCGGGCTATGGATGAGCACGAACCGGGGCTTGTTCAGGATGCGCCTGGGTGATGTTGAGGGGATGCTGGCTGATACGAGCTACAAGCCCTACATGGACCATTTCGGGGAGTGGGCGGGTATCGAGAACAGCGAGTTCAACGGCGGGTGTGATCCGGCCTGTGTGCGCTTGTCGGATGGCACGGCTTCGTTCCCCACGCTGGGTGGCCTGGTGTGGTTCCGACCGGAGAGCATACCGGACATGCGCCCCTCGGCTCCGGTCATGATCGAGGAGGTCGTTGTGGATGGCAGGGTCTGGCCCGTGGACGAGTTCATGGTGTTCGAACCGGACGCGCGCGCCATCGAGGTTCTGTTCTCCCTTCCGTATTGGGGTGATCCCGAGACCGTCCATTTGGAGTACTGGTTGAAGGGCCGGCCGGGCGGATGGGCTCAGCTCGATCATGGTAAACGGTCCTTGCGCTTCCGTGATCTGCCCCCGGGGGAGTATGAGCTGCTTCTTCGCAAGGCGGGATCCAAGGACCTGGCAGATGCCGGACAAGTGTGGTTCAGCGTGCGCAAGCGCTTCTATCAGCGTACATGGGCGCAGGTCCTCATGGCCGTTCTGGCCCTGCTCCTCATCTGGATGATGCTCCGTTGGAACGAGGCGCGGTTGCGGCGCATGAACCGGTGGCTGGAGCAGCGGGTCAAGGAGCGCACAAGCGAACTCGAGGAAGCCAACCGTGGATTGCGCGCATCCATGGAGCTCAAGCAACGGCTGGTGTCCATCATTTCGCACGACATCGTTACCCCGCTGCGGTTCATCGAACGGGTGGCGCGCGGGGGTGCCCGAACGGATGTTCCGCATGATGCGGCGGAGCTCAGCGAGACCCTGCGGGACATCTCCTTCTCAGCGGAGAAGCTCTACGCCAACGCACGGAACACACTGAGCTGGATCAGGAACCAGGAGGGTGGTATGGAGCTCCGCCCCATGCATGTGGCATTGAACCCGCTGGTGGAGGAGATCTTCGATGTGGGCCGGTCGCTGGCCCAGAGCAAGGAACTGCGGTTGGTCAATGATGTCAGCCTGGACGATGTCGTGCGTACCGACCGCGATGTACTGTCCATCATTCTGCACAACCTGATCACCAACGCGGTAACGCACACGGAGCGTGGCGAGGTGCGTGTGAGCGGTGAACCGATCGAAAGGGGCTACGCCATCACGGTGTCCGATACGGGCCACGGCATGTCTGAAGCGGCATTGGCCTATATCCGCTCACTGAGAGCCGGCTCACCGGTCGGTCAGGAAACCCCGAACGAGGAAGGTCTGCACGGGCTCGGGTATGTGATCATCGTCGAGCTCGTCCGCCTTCTCGGTGCCAGTATGGACGTGGACAGTTCCCAAGGGTCTGGCACGCGCGTGAAACTGGGTCTGCGCATACCGGGATAGGAAGCGGGACGCACGGCCTGGTGGGCGTTGTCGAAGGCGCGGGTACCTTGCGGCTGCCCCAGCTTCGCACCATGGTCTTCCCCATCGGCGACGATCACATCAACGGACGCTACAAGCCGATCGTGAGCTACACGCTCATCATCTTCAACGTGCTGTGCTACGTCTGGCAGAACACGGATCCCAGCGGCGAGCTTCATGTGGCGGAATTCGGCTGTGTCCCGGCGGAGATCAGCCGGGGACGGGAGATCCACACGTTGTTCAGCGGCATGTTCATGCATGGCGGTTTCATGCACTTGTTGGGCAACATGATGTTCCTCTGGGTGTTCGGTGACAACATCGAGGCCGTGGTCGGCAATGTGAGGTTCCTGCTGTTCTACCTGTTCGGAGGCCTCATGGCGAGCGCGGCGCAGATCCTCCTGAACATGGACAGCCTTGTACCGTGCGTTGGGGCTTCCGGGGCGATCGCCGCGGTGATGGGAGCTTACATGGTGATGTACCCGAAGTCGCGTATCCTCATGCTCTTCGTTCTGAACTTTTCCCGGTTCCATCTGCCCGCGCTGGCCTTCCTCGGCTTCTGGATCGTGCAGCAATTGCTGAGCGGGATCGGTGCGCTGCCCTTCTTCGGCGGCAATGGTGTGGACGGCGGCGGCGTGGCCTACTGGGCGCATATCGGCGGCTTCGCGGCGGGGATCGCATGTGGATTCCTGTTCCGACCGGGCGCATTGCGCGCGCAAGAAGCTCCCGGGCCGGACTGGCCCATCTGGGAGAGGTACTCATGAAACAGGGTCACTGGTGCGTCATTGTCTTCATGGTCAACAGCCGGGCCACATCCGGAGTCGATCATTCACCCGTATCGCCCGCACGGATGAACACACCCGGCACACGTTCGAAGCCACTGCTCTGGTAGGTGATGTTGTCGTAACCCGCATGGATGGAGACCCAGCCGTAGTTCGTTGAATCGCCACGCATACGTTCCACACCGATGAAGCCTTGCGAGGGGATCGGCCAATAGCCGAATGAGCCGCCACCGGGCTCATCATTGTGCAAGGTCACTGCGGTCCACCAGGTCAAGGAGGTCCCGATGGTATCGCCCGTGAGAATGGGGGCGGTCTCTT
>JAGODO010000217.1 GCA_017998165.1 Flavobacteriales bacterium
ACCGAATTGGCCACCGATCGGCACCGAGCCGATGAGCAGGTCAGGCCCCGCCTGGACCATGGAGGACCAGCAATTGGATCCAGGAATGGTATCCAGAGCCGCCACTGTTACGAATTGGTCCGTTGCCTGATCGTACTTGTAGATGATGCCGAACGAATTGAGACCGCCGAGGAAGGTGATACCGTACAACCATCCGTTGGCCGCCTCGCAGAGCCCGCCATACGGCGTGTCACCTCCTTCTCCGCCTGCGAAGTCGTGCAGTGTTTCGAATACCTCGCCGATCGGATCGAAGCGGAACAGGGTGCCCACATTGGATGCGCCACCGTAGTGCGCGGTCCCGTAGAGCCAGCCATCCGACCCCGCGAGCAGCTTGTCCGTGATGCCACTCCCGTCGGTGGTCGTGTTGAGGCCGTGCAGGAGGGTGTATCCATCCGTCGCCGGGTCCACACGGTAGATGCTGCCACCACTGCCGCCACCCATGTACTGGCCCCCATACAGGGCCCCATCGGCGCCAAGGACCAGCGTGCCCCAGTTGCCACCGCCATTGGTGATATCAAAGTCCAGGATCTTGTGGAATCCGGCGCCGTTCGGATCGAAGGAGAACAACGTGCCACCTATCGGGCTGGCCGTTCCGCCATGGGCGGTGGTCCCATAGAGCTTTCCATTGGGTGCGAGACAAAGACCGGCTTCCGGTCCCCAACCCGATGCTTCATCGAAGTCGAAGACCTTCACGAAGTCGGTGCCATCGGCATCGACGTGGAAGATGGTGCCCTTGTCGTTGGCGCCGCCACCGGTGGCCATGCCCCAGAGCTGCGGGACTTGCGCCGCGCCGGGCAAGGAAGAAAGCGTGATGAGGAGAAGGTTGCAGATGCGCATCGGTGCGAAGATGTGGTTGATCGCGCGTGAAGGTCGAGGTGCAACAAGGCCACGACCGATAGGTCCGAGCTGGCCCGGATCGGATAGTGGTTCAGGTGACTTGACCAGGGCGCCTGCGCAGTTCGTCCATGACCAATTCGTTCAGGGCGAGCGCTTCATCCACTTGCGCAGCGCATGCGGCGGTGCCCTCGGCCCTGGACCTCGTTTCGATACTGGACAGCAGGTCCAACAACTGTTGGGCTCCGAGGTAGCGCACCTGTGGGAGCAGGCCGTGGGTGGCCGCCGCCAAACGCTCGCCGTCACCGACCTTCACCAGGGTGACCAGCACGTTGAACAATTCTGGCGCCGCATCCAGGTAGTTCTGCACGAATTCCCTCACGCGCCCCTTGTCGCCGTTGCAGAGATGTTCAAAGCTCGATAGGTCCGTGTGCTGCGGCATGGCGTGAAGCTAGGCCGTTTCCCGTTCCGGTCCAACCGGCCCTGCTATCACAAGGGCGTCCGGGGGAGCGACCAGGGATCATATTGTTCCATATCGCCCGATCGGCGATCGAGGCGCGACAAGGGCTTCAAGCCAACGTCACGAAATACATTTCGAGTTCGCCCTTGCCCTTGGCCTGCACTTTTCCGCGCGGGGTGAAGGTGAATGCGCTCTTGGTTGTCGGTTGATGGTTGTCGGTTGTCCGGCTGCCGTCGCCCAGCCCGACAACTGACAACGGAGAACCGACAACCAACCGATAGGTCGCCTCGCTGATGTTCACCTGCCCAACCTCGCCGCTGCTCTCCATGCGGCTGGCGATGTTCACCGTATCGCCCCAGATGTCGTAAGCGAACTTCTTCACGCCCACGATGCCCGCGACCACAGGGCCGCTGTGGATGCCCACGCGCATTTCGAAGAAGGGTTTGCCTTCGGCCTCGCGTTCCGCCCTGTGCTGCTTCATGAAGTCCTGCATCTCCAACGCTGCGAACACCACATCCGCCGGGGTGGAACTCGAAGGGTCGGGGAGGCCGCCAGCCGCCATGTAGCTGTCCCCGATGGTCTTGATCTTCTCGATGCCGCGCGCGGTGATGATGTCATCGAAAGCCCGGAAGCAGGTGTTGAGTTCGGTGACGAGTTCCGTTGGTGACAACCGCTCGCTCAGCCGGGTAAAGCCCTTGAAGTCGGTGAAGAGGATCGTGGCCAGGTCGAAGAGCTTGGCTTCGGCGGTCCCCTTCACTTTCAGTTCCTCGGCCACTCCCAGCGGTAGGATGTTCAAGAGCAACTCATCGCTGCGCCGCTTTTCAGCGCGCAACTCCGCCGTGCGTTGCGATACCTGCCGTTCCAACTCCTCGTTGCGGGCATGGATGTTCCCGTGGGTCATGTACTCGCCTTCGCGCAGCCGGTAGTCCGGGTCGCTGCCGTGCACATGAGCGACCCACCACCGGGCACCCTCGCGTTTCAGGATGGTGGTCTGCCGCACGATGTCACGCGTGCTGGCCTCGCCATGGCCCATGATCCAGCTGGTATCCCCTTCCACCCAGGCCGTATCGCCCCAGATGCGGCATTCCAACCAGATGTACTGGATGGTGAAGGTGTGCGGGTATTCATCCACGCCCTTCTGGTTCATGGCGCGGTAACGGGTTTTTCCCACGGCGCGCTCGTGGAGGGCTGTTCCGAAAAAGGTGACGTCCTCGGCGCATACGGCGAAGCGGCCATCGAGGTCGCGCCGGGCATAGCTCTGCCAGAACTGCTCATGTACGGCCAGAACGGCGGCCTCCTCGGGCGTCGGTGGGCGGTCCGAAGGGGCGTCGCCGATGCGATAGGCGGCCGGGACTTCCGTCATGCTGCAAGTTTCGGATCGTTCCGTAATGTACGCCCCCCACGAAGAGGGGGGCTGAACGGACCACAGGGCTGCCGTTCTTTGCCGTCCGACCATGATCCGCGTACTGCTCTTCGAGGACAACAGTGATCTCGCCGAGAGCTTGGGCGAACTCATGAAGGACACGGATGATATCCGGTTGGTCGCGCATTTCTCGAACGCGCAGAAGGCCGAGCGTCACGTGGCGTTCCACCATCCGGACGTGGTGCTGATGGACATCGACATGCCGGTGGAGAACGGCCTGCAGGGTCTTCGTTCCATCCGTGCGGCCGGCAGCGGGGTGCTGGTGCTGATGTTCACGGTGATGGAGGACAACGAGAACGTGTTCCAGTCCATCTGCCACGGAGCGAGCGGCTATCTTCTGAAGCAGACCGCTCCGGAGCGGATCCTGGAAGGCATCCGCGAAGCCATCGCTGGTGGCGCGCCCATGACGCCGAGCATCGCGCGCAAGGTGCTCACGCTCTTCGCGCAGCCCTTCAATAAGAGCGACGACCTGCAGAAGCTCACCGCGCGCGAACACGATGTGCTCTCCTTGCTCGTTCGGGGTCACAGCTACAAGATGGCGGCCGCGCAACTGGACATCGGTGTGGAGACACTCCGCTTCCACATCAAGAACATTTACGCCAAACTGCACGTGAACAGCAAGAGCGAGGCGGTGGCCAAGGCGTTGCAGAACAGGGTGGTGTAGTTGCCGATGATCCCTTTGCCCTTACGCGAACGTCCCTGAACACACCCGCGCTTGCAAGTCGCTTCGCGGAGTGTCCGTTCCCTTGCCGCAACGGTCATCTTCGAAGACGCTATGAGGCCATATCGCCCATTTGGACACAGCGCGTTCCTGCTGATCGTTCTCTTCCAGGCTGTGGCCTGTGGCCTGCACGACGACTTCGGAAGCACGCTGAGCAGCATCAACATCCTGAGCACGGTGGCGCGCCGCAAAGCGGAAGCGGGCGACGAGGCGGGCGCGGCGGCTTCATTGTCGGGGATCAGCGAGCGCACGCAACGCCTCATGTACTCTCCGATCCCGACAAGGGAACGGATCACGCTGGAATTGCCTTTCCGGTAGTGCACCACAATGCTGTGGCCACCTTGCCGATATGGAACGGCCATTCATTGGCGCTCCTGCTCCGGCAGCCGCCGACCTCTTGGGTGTCCGGCATCATCAAAGTGAACACTCGCGACCTGAACATACTCCGTTGGTCGGCCCATTGTGCCACCGGTATATTCGAACCAACATGATCCGGATCACGCCGCACAGCCATGCGGTCGCGTGCGGAACCACGTGTCACTGATCAAACTACATCCTCTTACAATGATCCCGCACCCCAAGGTCAGTGGTTTTCGTAAGGGTCGGACAGTGACTTTCCGGCGTCACGCCGATTATGCACTCATTGTTATCGCGCTGGCAGGGTGCTCGGCGTTCCTTGCGTGCACTTCCGCGGACCACACATCCGCACCGACACTATCACCTTCGGATCGGGCGAAGTTGAACGAGCGTATGGACCAGATGCGCAGCCATTATCTGCTTTCCGACTCCGTCCTCTGTGACAGCCTCTACGAACTGATCACCGCGTCGGTTGATCTGGCGACCAACAAGCACACGGTCATGAAGGCGTTCTATTATCTGCGTGTGTCCCATCGCGACGTGAGCAGGGCAATGGCGCGATTCCCCGGGTCCAACCACCCGGACCTGGGGCCGACACTCGAGAATTGGCGTGATTACTGGGATGCCGTGGATCTTTTTGGAAGGCGATCCTACGATAGTGCAGCGGTCATCTACCACGATCTGATACCGCGCTTCGTCCAAGACGCTGACACGTTCGGGTCCTTGCGGGTGAACTACTTGCTGGCGAACATCTATGGGGAATTCCTGTTCGATCAACATGCGGCTTTGCCCTTTCTGGATGCAGCGCTCCCGTTGGCCGAACTACAGGAACAACGGTTCTACATCCACGCGGCGAAGTTCCAAGCGCACATGAAGATCGGGGAACTTGACCTGGCCGAAAAGGATCTTGTGAACATGGATAGTCTGGCCATGCACATGGAACTCTTGCCACCGAACGAAGCCCGCAATCGTGGAACGCGGATGAGGAACCACTTCGACCTGCTGTGTGCGAGGATGCTCGAGGACCGGACCGCAGCATTGGACACGCTTCATGCACGGTATGCCGAACTTGACCACATGTTGGACAAGGAATACCCGAACGTCCAATGGAATCCTTTGCATAATCGTGTGAACTATGCGAAGGTGCTCGTCGATCGGGGTCAGTATCGATCGGCGAAGCGCGTATTGCTGGACATCGAGAAGCGAATGCGTGGTTGTGTATTCTGCAGCGGTATCGAGCCGGATGTGTACGGATTGCTCTCCACCGTGAACGAGAGGCTCTTGGATCTGGCCGCTGCATTGCACTATGCCGCCCTTCGCGATTCGATGCAGATGCCGGCCGATGCGCACAAAGCGGAATTGACCAAGGAGCATGCCCTATCCGTTGCTCGGTTCAAGCACCAGCAGGATTCGGTCGCCTTGGCCGCACAAGAGGAGCGTGCCCTGGTCCGACTACAGGCCGAGAAGGATCGAGGGCAGAGGACGATCCTGCTATTGATCATGGGTTGTTCCGGTGTTACCGTAGTGCTTCTCTGGAACCGGGCACGCCTCAAACGCCGCCTTCAGCTGGAGCAACTTCGCAGCCGACTTTCCAGGGACCTGCATGATGATATCGGCAGCACGCTCAGTAGCATCAATATCCTCAGTAGCGTGGTACAAAAACGCGTGGAAGCAAGCGGTGATGCCGCTTCCGCGAACGTCCTCTCGAAGATCAGCGAGCGGAGCCAGCGCCTGCAGCGCAACATGAGCGACATCGTCTGGAGCGTGGACCCGGACCACGATACCTTGGAGGAACTGCTCACGCGCATGCGCGAGTTCGGCGCGTCCGTGCTGGAACCGAAGGGCATCATGTACCGCTTCGATGGCCAGGGCGATGCCACCACCACCTTGCCGCCCATGGTGAAGAGCAACCTCTACCTCATCTTCAAGGAGGCCGTGAACAACGCGGCGAAACATGCACAGGCCACGGAGGTCGTGGTTTCATTCACGCACGAGAACAACCGGTTGCGCATGACCATCACCGATAATGGTAAAGGCTTGGAGACTGGTGACATCGCCGCGAGCAGCATCGGCGGGAACGGCTTGGGCAACATGCGGGCGCGGGCCCAGGAGATGAACGCGGAACTACGGATCACAAGCTCAAAGCCGCAAGGCACTGCGATCGACCTGGTGGTTCCGTTGTAGCGCTCAGTGTGGCTTACCAGCAAAGAACGTGAACAGGGTGATGGCGAGGCCGCCCAACACGAAGCAGCGGATGAGCCGACCGTCGAAGTAGATGTCCAGGCGCCCATGCTTGTAGCGAAGTACCGATCCCACGAGCAGGGAAACCGCGCAGCCGACCGCTCCGATCAGCAGCAATTGGGCGC
>JAGODO010000218.1 GCA_017998165.1 Flavobacteriales bacterium
CGGTCCAGATGTGGTCCGGTTCGAACTCGGTGGAGGTGGAGGTGTCGTCGAAGTCCCAGAAGTAGTTCGTGCCGCCCGTGCTGGTGTTGATGAAGTCCGCGCCGTTCGGCAGGCAGAGGAACGTCGGACCGTCGATGGAGATCTCGGCCACCGGCTGGCTGAGGTTGAACTTGAAGACACCCAGGTTGCAGTTGGTGCTGTTGTTCGTCGTGCTCCAGGCGTCCGGGGTCGTCGGGGAATCATCATTGCTTCCGCAGCCGGCGCACACGGCTTGATAGACATTGCCGTTCTTATCGAAGCGGCTCGTGCCACCGTCCACATGCTCCGCGCTGCTGCCGCCGAAGAAGGTGGCGTACTCGAGCTCCACGGCCTCGGGCGAAAGGACCATCAGGTAGAAGTCGCTGCCATCGGTATTGGGCTGGTATGCGTCCGCCGTCACGGGCAATCCGAACGTGCTGCTCTGGAAGGCGAGCACATTGGAGTTGACGGTGCCGCCCCACCCGCTGAAGTAGATCTGTCCGCAGTTGCTCACGAGGAAGGCGCTCGGTGAAATGTCCTCGACGCCGGTGCCACTGCCGATGCGCGTGCTCCAGAGCGAAGTGGAAAGGTCCTGGGAGAACTTGTGGATGAACTGGGAGCTTCCGCTATTGCTGTACTTGCCGGGCGTAACGGGGTAAGCGCCGTGCGTCTGGCCGACCACATACACTTCGTCCGACGTGTTCAACTGGACGAAGAAGCTCTGGTCGTACGACGAGGTGCCGACGAAGGTGGAGGACAGCAACTGCCCGTTCTCCGCGTAACGCATGATGTAGCCGTCCACCGAGCCGCTGTAGGTGCTCGTCGCGGGGGAGCCGGCCATAGGGAGCGAACCGCTGGATGTACCCCCTGTCATGTAGATGTCGCCGGTGCTGCTGAACTGGACCCCGAACCCGCTATCACCCCCGGAGCTACCGCAGTAAGTGGACATTTCGAGCGAGGTCAGCGAGGGGTTCAGGCGGAAGAGGAACCCGTCCAGGTCACCGCCGCCATGGGCCGATTGGGCCGCATCGGCGGACATGGGCGCGTCCGTGCTTTGCGTGCTGGAAGCGATCACCGGCCGCTGTTGAACGTCGAGAGCGATCTCCCCGCGGAAATGGTCGCCATAGTTGTAGGCCAGGTCGAAGCTCTGGTTCAATCCATCATTGCCCGATCCGCCCACGAACGTGCTCCCGACCAACGAGGTCGCATCCGCGGAAAGGTGCGCGACGGCGATGTCGGTGCCGAAGTCGAAACCGTAGCCTTCTCCGCCGGCGAGGTTCACGAAACCGCCAAAGAGGGGGATGGTGACGCCGCCATTGAACGTCGCATCGAAGCAACCGGATGTGGTGGGAAAGTTCGAGGAGCCCGTCACGCAGAGCACGAAGAGCTCATCGACGTCGTTCACGACAAGGCTGTTCGGCGTTTCATTGTCGGAACCGCCGAGGTAGGTGCTCCATTCCAGGTCCGTTCCATCGGGCGTCCACTTCGAGATGCCGATGTCGATGATCCCGCCGGAGAAACCGCCGATCACACCGAGCGTCGTGGGGTACCCGATGTCGAAAACGATACCGCCGCCATACAGGGCGCCATCGCTGTCGTAGGTGGCCGTGAAGCCGAAGTTGTCCGCCGTGCTGCCGGTGTAACTGCCGAAGGTGAGGTCGGGGTCGATGACCAACTGGCGATCCTGACGCTCCACGGTGAACGAGAGTTCGTTGCGATCAAGAACGAAATCACACGCGACCTCTTGATGTGCCATGCGCACGGAGCATGCATGGCCTTCGCGCAGGACGGTATAGGTGAAGGGTCGTTCTTCAGAAACGGTCCCGGCCGACGTGTTGACCACCACCCGACCGTCCTGTAGCCCCACACGATCCTGGCCCTCGAACCGCATGTGGATGCGGCCGGGGTCCGCGCCGGGCTCAACGATGAACTCATACTTGAGCCCTTTGCTTCCGTCGACACGCAGATCGATCCCGGGATAGAGGTCATGCAAGGTGATCTCGCCGAATACCCCGCAATGGGTTCCCCAGTGGCTCTCGTCGTTCCCGTGGAAGAAGTTCTCGTAGTGCCGCTGGGCCTTGTCACCATCGGACCAGGCCTCACCTTCTGAATCCCCCCAAGTGTTCGCCCCTTCAAAAGTCACGCGGTAGGCATGCGCCCGGAGGGGGTCGGTCGGCCCATCATGCTCATGACCGTGATGCGCCATGGGTCCGCCCTGATGAAGGACGTATGTGAAGCAGGTCTTCTCGATAAAGAGTTCGCCCCCCGGGAAGCGGGTGCGGTAGAGGACATTTTCCGGCCATTGCCCCTTGTTCTCCGTGAACGTGGCCACGGGCCTGCCTGCCGAAGGCATCGGCTTTTCCACCGCATGGAGCAGGGAGGCGATCAGCAAGGCCGGGATGAACAGGGTGGGACGCACGGGTGGGACGGTCCGAGGGGTGAACGCAAGGTAAGACCGAGGGATGTGCCCTTGAGTTGCCTTGTTCCGCCAGAACGGGTAGCGGGGGCGATGGAACGGGAGACGGCACCAGGTGGCGGGCCGCTCCCGGCCGCGCCGCCGGCTCGGACCCTCTCGGACCCGGTGGAAGCCGCGCGCCCGGCCTTTCGCCCCGTCCTACCTTCGCGGCCCCCATGAGCGATGCCATCAAACACGAGTGCGGATTGGCCTTCATCCGCCTGCGCAAGCCCCTCCACTACTACCAGCAGAAGTACGGAAGCGCCCATTTGGGGATCAACAAGCTCTTTCTGCTCATGGAGAAGCAGCACAACCGGGGGCAGGATGGCGCCGGGGTGGGGGTGATCAAGCTCGACCCGAAGCCGGGGCAGAACTACATCGATCGCGTCCGGAGCACGGACAAGCAGGCCATCCAGAAGATCTTCGGGGGCATCCACAAGGGCATCCAGAGCGCCATCGACAAGGACGCCTCGATGGCCACGGATGCAGAACGGCTGAAGTCCGAAGTGCCCTTCGTGGGCGAAGTGCTCTTGGGGCATCTGCGCTATGCGACCTACGGCGCCGACGGTCTGGAGAATTGTCACCCGCGCCGTCGGCTGAGCAATTGGATCACGCGCAATCTGGTGCTGGCGGGCAACTTCAACATGACGAACGTCGATGAGCTCTTCGCCCTGCTCGTGAACATCGGCCAGCACCCCAAGGAGAAGAGCGACACGATGACGGTGCTCGAGAAGATCGGGCACTACCTGGACGTGGAGAACGACCGCTTGCGGCAGATCCACGCGCCGCTCGGCGAAACAGACCCCTCGCTCACCCGGAAGATCGGTGAGGAGCTGGACGTGCGCGAGATCCTCCGCATGAGCGCGCAGGACTTTGACGGGGGCTACGCTTTCGCCGGATTGATCGGCCACGGCGACGCGTTCGTATTGCGCGATCCGGCCGGGATCCGTCCGTGTTTCTGGTACGCGGATGATGAATTCGTGGTGGCCGCCAGCGAACGCCCGGCGATCCAGACCGCCTTCGGGCTCAAGGCCGATCAGGTACAGGAACTGCGGCCCGGCCATGCCCTCATCGTGCGCAAGAGCGGTTCGTTCAGCGAGGAACAGGTACGCGAGCCGGTGGAGAAGCGCGCGTGCAGTTTCGAACGCATCTATTTCAGCCGCGGAAGCGACCGGGACGTCTACCGCGAGCGCATCGCCTTGGGCCGCAATGTGGTGCCGGCGATCCTGGACGCGGTGGACCACGACCTGCAGAACACCGTGTTCAGTTTCATCCCGAACACGGCGGAGGTGGCCTGCTATGGCATGCTGAAAGGCCTCGAGGACGAACTGAACAAGACCAAGGAGCGCCTCATCGGCGATCTCGGCCCTGCACCCGCACCGGGAAAGTTGCGCGAGATCCTGGCGATGCGGCCCCGCTTGGAGAAAGTGGCGATCAAGGACGCGAAGCTGCGCACCTTCATCACCGCTGACAACGCGCGCGACGAGCTGGTGGCGCATGTGTACGACATCACTTATGGCAGCGTGCGCGCCGGCGTGGACAACCTCGTGGTGATCGACGACAGCATCGTGCGCGGTACCACCTTGAAGCAGAGCATCCTGAAGATGCTTGACCGATTGGAGCCGAAACGCATCATTGTGGTGAGCAGTGCCCCGCAGATCCGCTACCCGGACTGCTATGGCATCGACATGGCGAAGCTGGGCGATCTCGTGGCGTTCCAAGCGGCAATCTCCCTGCTGCGTGAGACCAAGCAGGAGAACATCATCGACGACGTGTATGACCGTTGTCTGGCCAACATGGGCAAGCCATTGCCCGTGCCCGGCGATCCGCACGGCAAGGGCGCCTCATCCGCATGGGTCGACAATGCGGTGAAGGACATCTATGCGCCGTTCACGGCCGAGCAGATCAGCGCAAGGATCACGGAACTGCTCACGCCGCCGGACATCAACGCCGAGGTGCGCATCGTTTATCAGGGGATCGACGGACTACGGGCCGCCTGCCCCCAGCACACGGGCGATTGGTATTTCACCGGGAACTATCCCACACCGGGTGGTAATCGGGTGGTGAACCGCGCATTCGTCTATTGGAAGGAAGGGAAGAACGTGCGGGCTTACTGAACGGACCGGTCAGAAGCGGCTGGGCGTTCCTTCCAGTTTACCGGAGCTTCCCCTTCCTGCGCAACTTCTTCACCAGGCGCTTTTTCGCCTTCAATGCGCCATCGCCGTGGACGATGATGGCGCATCCGTTCTCAACAACGAGTTTGGCGGCATTGTCAAGCTCCAGCGTGGCACCCGGCATGATGTGGAGTTCGCTCTTGTGATCGAGTTTCAGCTCCGCTTTTGCCTCGAGGAACATGGTCGCGCCCGGCGCGATCGTGAAGCGTGTGGGCGGCGCGAAATACCGGAAGCCATCATCCTTCTCGAAGAACGCCATGCGCGTGGGCGTTCGCGACCGGTCGAGATGGAGCCGTTTGCCGCCGGCCAGGGTCAATGATCGTCCGTCGCGGCCGCGCAAGGGGGGGAGCACGATGCTGTCCGCGCACCAGCGCACATCATCGGTCAGGCGCGTATCACCGGTGCTGACCCGAACGCTGATGTCGCCGTTGGGCCGCTGTTCCAGCAGTTCGATACGGATGCCGTTGAGGTAAACGGTCCTGTTGTCCGGCGCCTTCCCATTGTTGCGTTCCTTCTTCGCCCTGCAGCCGAGGGTGAGCATGTTCGCGCTGGATGGATTGCTGCCCATGCTCAGTATCCGGCGGCCCCGTGCGGTCCACACGTGGTAGGCGGCACCGAAGACCGTTGCATCAATGACGAGCTTACCGTCAGGACGGTACCCGGATCCGAGCATGAAGAGTTCATCGTGCTCGGCGCGCCCGTCCGCGTTCCGGTCGTAGGGTGCCATTTCCTGGTCGCTGGAGCCGCTGAAGGGGTTGCTATAGCGCGCTTCGAGGCGATAGGCGCGGTCGGCCCCTCCGAAAGGACAGCTGGGACCCACGGTATCGTTGGTCATGTATGCGTCGTAATGGCCGCTCGCCGTGTAGGGGCGGAGGTAATCGGCGTACCCGCCATAGATGTCCTTGCCCACCTTCTCCTCGCGTTCGATCTGCATGGTCATGTACAGCCCGGGGACCGCGCGGGAAAGGCAGGGCGCCTCGGTGCTTTCCCAATGGAACCGGTCCGTGGGGGAGCCGTTGCGGGCGTAGGTCTGGTGGTTCTCTATCCAAAGCCATTGGCGGTACTCACCCTCCGGGATGTACGGCATGCGGATGCGCAAAGCATCGCCCTGCGTAACGAAGTCCTTCAACAGGAACACGCCCGTATCGCCGGCCAGCGGGTCGAGGTCTCCGTTCGCGAACGCACCATCCCGGTCGTGCGCATCGATCCGGTAGGGCGCTCCGGCCTTCTTCCAGCCCAGCCGGTCGCGGTCCCAGCCGGAGCAGGTGAGCAGGCTGCTGCTGGCGGCGCCCATCATGCTCCAGCCGCCCTGCATGCAGAAGGTGTAGCTCTCGAACTGCGCCGCGTTGCCGCCGCCGCTGTGGAAATTGTTGCCTCCGAGCAGGAGGTGGTTGTACTCGTGTTTCAGGATCTCGAACGGCAACGCGTTCATCCCGCCGAAGCGGCTCTGTGTGTCGCTTTCGTAGCCGAACAACGGGCCGGGGCTGCCCTGATCGGTGCTGCCCTGGCCATGGGTCAGCCCGCTGT
>JAGODO010000219.1 GCA_017998165.1 Flavobacteriales bacterium
GCCGATGCCATGTTGCGGACCGGCGATGGCGATGCGTCCGCTGCGGTGAAAAGGGTGACCGGCGTTTCCACGGTAGGCGCTTTCGTGAGCGTGCGTGGCCTGGCAGACCGCTATATCGTGACCACCATCAACGGCAGCCGGATCCCTACGTTGGATCCCCTCACCAACAACCTGCGGCTCGACCTGTTCCCCACCGGACTACTGGACAACATCGTGATCACCAAGACCGCCACACCGGAGCTTCCGGGCGATTGGGCGGGTGCATTGGTCTCCTTGAACACGAGCGACTACCCCGAGAAGCTGCGCGTCAGCGTGAGCACCACCCTCGGCTACAATCCCAATTCATCCTTCACCGATGTCGTAGGCTCGAAGCGGAGCTCCACCGACTGGCTGGGCCGCGACGACGGCATGCGCGACATTCCGGACGGCGTGCCCAACGAATCTGAACAATTCCCGCTCTTCATCGAACCGGCGCTCTACCAGCAATTGACGCTGCTGGGGTTGGGCCCCACCTTGAACGCATACGGCATCGTATCCACCACCCCCGGTTTCGAGTCGACGAACATGAATGTCCTGGGGTCGCCGCTCACACATCTCGCGCTGACCGAACTGGGTCTGCTCGCCCCCGCGCTGGTGAACGATCCGAACGCCGTGCAGGGAGCCGTCGACACGTACAATTCCACCTACGACCTGGGCTACTTCTCGCCCATCGTGAACGCCGAACTGGCCGACCTGAACACGCGCTTCGACAACAGCAACTGGCGTGTGAAAAAGGTCCAGGGCTCGCCCAATTTCAACCAGTCGCTGTCCATCGGCAACCAGCTCGAACTCTTCAAAAAGGCGAAGACCCCGAAGACCCTCGGCTATCTGCTCGGTTTCCGGTACAATACCGAAACGGAATTCGACGGCTCGTCAACGTTCGAACGCAATGGACAGGACCAGAGCGACGAAAACCCCGGTTTCTTCTTCGACAGGAAGGGCACCCAACAGGTCTGCACGCAATCCACCGGCTGGAATGCGTTGGGCAGCCTGTCACTGAAGGTGGACCGCAACAACACCTTCTCCCTGATGGTGATGCCCAACGCTCTGGGCGTGAACAATTCGCGCATCACCAACTACAAGAAACCCAGCGTGAGCGGTGAGACCTTCGGTTCGGAGGACCAGTTCTACGAGGAGCGGAGACTCTGGGTCTATCAGTACGGATCGAAGCATTTCTTTCCCGGTATCCGCTTGCGCGTGGAGGCCGACGCCTCCTATTCCGACGGCTCCAGGAACGTGCTGGACCTGAAAACCCTGCAGTACGTTCTTCCAGCGGCAGGTCAGACCGACACCACCGGGGATGGAGCACTGGACCCGGCAGCACGGATCTATCGCTTTTTGGACGAGGCCCTTTTCGACAGCCGCATCAGTTTCGAACTGCCGCTCAGTTCGGACGAGCGCAAGGCGCGGAAACTCAAATTCGGCGGAAGTTACCGGAACAACACCCGGGAGAACCTCCAGACCTACTTCACCATCCTGGGAGCCCCACCACCCGCAGGATGGGAGGAACCCGGACGGTTCGACATCCGTCCGGATGGCCGGTTCACGTCCTTGTACTACCCGTTCGGCACCTTCAAGGACAATGACATCGGCATCAGCAAGATACTCTCCGGTTTCGTCCTGAGCGACTACGCCATCTCGCCCCGCTTGCGCGTAGTTGGAGGCCTTCGCGCCGAACACACCGATATGATCACCGACATCCGTCGCTTCTACGATCAGGGTCTGGCACCGAACAGCCCCGCCCGTGGAACCGTCGGCAACGTGACCATCGGCGGAGGAGGAGCCCCTCAGCCCAAGCCGGCGGTCCCGGGCGTGCTCGACCAATGGGACTTCTTGCCGAGCATCAACTTCATCTACAAGCTGAAGGACGACGAGATCACCCCGATGAACCTGCGCCTGAACTACTTCCGCTCTCTGGGCCGACCCAGTTTCCGTGAGTTCTCCGTGGTCCAGCAATACGACTATATCCTTCAAGGCCCGGTGTTCGGCAATCCCGATCTGAAGCTCACGACGATCGACAACTTCGACATCCGCCTGGAGCGCTTCTTCCCCAATCGGGACAACGTGTCCTTGAGCGGGTTCTACAAGGAGTTCGAGAACCATATCGAACTGCTCTCCACCATCGTGGGCGGATACACTTGGCGCAATGCCAACCGTTCCCGGGTTTACGGTCTTGAACTCGAGGGCCGCATCGGCATCACCCGCAAGCTTGAATGGCGGGGCAATCTCACCCTGATGGATTCGCGCTCCGAGTTCACCTCCAACTCGACCGGTCAGGACGTTACCCGCCAGACCCCGATGTTCGGCCAAGCCCCCTACATCGTGAATGTCATGCTCAATTATTCAGCGGACAGCGCTCGTTTCTCGGCCAGCGTCTCCTACAACGTTCAGGGACCACGACTGACCGTGGCCAACTCCGAGCTCGCACCGAACTCGGTGAGCGCGTACGAGATGCCGCGGCACTTGATCGACGTCACCCTGAACAAATACCTCGGGGAGCGCTGGGGGGTGAAACTGCGTGTACGCAATCTGCTGAACGCCCCGCAACTGCGCTCCTACAAGTTCGACAGTGGCTACGATGTGGACTTCGACAAATACGCCTACGGTACGGAGTACCAGTTCACGCTCTCGTACACCATCAAATGATCTGGTCCTTCCCCGGCAAGAACCGTTCGTGCCCATGAGATCCGCGATGCTCATTTCTCTGCTGGTCATGTTGTCCCGTACGGCGGCGCTCGCGCAGAACGACATCGAGAACGTGATCGTCGAGACCTATTACATCACGGAAGCGAACGACACGCTCGACCCTGAGGCCGGGCCGCTCGACATCGGCGCCAAAACGTATCGCGTATTCCTCGACCTCTGCGCTGACTGCGCGCTGCGGGCTATTTACGGCGACACAGCGCATCCATTGGAGATCACCAGTACGGCACCGTTCTTCAACCACTACAATCGTGGCAAGTCGTTCGGCCACATGGTGAACAATGCCTCGCTACACCAGGGCTCGGCCGGACTGGACTCCTGGCTCTCCTTCCGTGCGGCGAGCAATGCCCGTTTCGGCATCCTGAAAGAGACCGACCCGAACGGAAACGAGATCGCAGGGCCCGAGAACGACCTCGGCCTGCTCGCCAACCAAGAGGCCGGGATCGGGATCCCCCTCACGACGGCGGACGGCTTGCTGACCGATACCACGAGCGCTCTTCCGCCCGGGTTCTTTCCGATCGGGCTCAGCCTTGATACCGCCTTCGGCGATAGCGCGCGCGTCACCTCCTTCGTTTCGGACAGCACCATCATCGGTTGCTCCACACCGGGGGTGAAGGGAGTGACCGCGGACAATGTGCTGCTTATCGCCCAGCTCACCACGGCGGGAGAACTCACGTTCCACCTGAACGTCGAGATCGAGAGAGGCGATGGTTCTGTTATCCGCTACGTGGCCACCGATACGCTGCTCTATCAGGGCGAAACACCGAACGGCCTATTGTCCTACCCGCCCCTATGCGGGTGTACGGACCCGAACTTCCTGGAGTATGACCCAACGGCCGGCTGCGATGACGGCTCCTGCGCCACATCCATCATCTTCGGTTGTTTGGACACCAACGCCTGCAACTACGACCCCAACGCCAACTTCGACATCCCGGCGCTCTGCTGCTACGGGCCGGATTCCTGCAATGGACTTGACGTCAGCATCGTGTGCCCCGGTGTCGGTATCGATGATGGCCCGACAGGGCCGCAAGGCCTGGTAGTTTTCCCGAACCCGGTGCATGATGGCTTGAGCATCCGCCTGAACAGCCACTTGGCCGAAAACGCGGTCTTCTTCCTGCTCGACCAGTCCGGCCGGTTGGTTCGGCAGACATCGATCCCTAATGGTGCAGGCGGCCGCTCCATCACGATGGATGTGAGCGACTTGGCGCGAGGTGCCTACCTGCTCCGCGCGATCATCGATGGGTCACCATCTGCACGGGTAGTGATGAAGTTCTGAATCCGGGAAGAAACCTCTTCGGATGAAGGTGCCGGCGCTGCTTTGTTAAGTCAATGTGAATCCATTCTGCGGGACGGAGCGCTGTGGTCACACAATGACCACATGGCGATCAAACAGCGTGCAAGAAGGTGAGGTTGTTTCGCGGCCCCATACCCGATCGCCGATGAACCGCCCCTCTACTGTTGCTGCTTTCTTATTGGCAAGCTCCGCATTGCTCGCACAAACCCCTGATGGCGGAGCGCTGGAAGGGGTGATCGTGGAGCGGTATTACGTGGCCGATGGGAACGACGCGGCCGATGAGGATGGCAGCGCGCAACTCGTTGAAGGTGCTGTCACCTACCGGGTATTCCTCGACATGAAGGAGGGCTATGATCTACAGGTCCTCGGTGGCTTCGTCGGGCATCCCATCACGTTCAATACCACGACCACCTTCTTCAACAACGAGGACCGCGGCGAAGCTTGGGGCGACGCCATAAATGACATTTACCTCGACCAGAACACGGTGGCCATCGATTCGTGGCTCTCGGCAGGCGCTGCCTCGGATGCGCACTGGGGCATATTGAAGTCCGATGACACTGACCCATCCATTGTGGGCGGACCGGTCAACAATGACGGAGGGAGCAATAGCGTCCCCGAGGGTCTTCTTTCAAATACCATCGGCTTCGAGATCCCGCTCACCGTTTCGGATGGTCTTCTGCTCGATACCACTGCTCCGCCACAGAGCACCTTTGTGGGCACCGCCCCCGAGATCTTCAACACGGGCGGCAACTCCTATTCCGACGAGAACTTCGGACTGGCCGTACTGGGCGATCTGCATTGCCCGACCCCGGGCAACAAGTTGCTCATCGGCCAGTTCACCACGGACGGCGTTTTCAGTTTCTGCCTCAACCTCTGGCTGAAGATCCCTGACAGCCTGGTATGCATTGACTGTCCGGACTATCTCATCTACTACGCCAACCTCCTGCCGGGGGACACTTCGGAGAGCGCTGGCGTTCTCGGCGATTACACCTTCAGCATTCCCGGCCTTTGTTACAGTTCGGACGCACAGACCGTCGATTGCCTCGGTGTTCCGGGCGGACCCGCGCTACCGGGCACGGCTTGTGACGATGGCAATGCGGATACACAGAACGATGTGTACGCCAACGATTGCGCTTGCGTGGGCGAAGATTGCCTCGGCGTGCTCGGTGGTAACGCGTTGCCCGGCCAACCCTGCGATGACGGGAACCCGGATACGTCCGGTGAGGTCTGGGTGGAAGGATGCAACTGCTTGTCGACAGGTATCGAAGAGAACTCCCGGGCGATCGTCAGCGTTTATCCGAACCCGACGCGCGACGTGCTGATCCTGGAGATCGCCGAAGCCTTAGGCGATCGCGTCACCGTGGAACTTCTGGACGCGTTGGGTTCCCGGGTGATCCGCCGTGACCTGGGTGTGGTAAGCGGCGAACGCCGCGAACGCTTCGACCTGTCCGGCCTGAACGCAGGCGTGTACTTCCTGGAGACCAGCATCGCAGGACGTCCGCAGCGCACGCGTATCACCAAGTTCTGATCCCGGTCAGCGACGTTCGATGAGGTTCCTGCCCATTGTCGCACTGCTGGTCCTGGTCCGCACCCTCGCTCATGCGCAGGGCGTGGAAGGCGTATTCGTCGAGACCTACGCCGTGACGCCGGCCGCCAATGCCGGGGAGGCGCCCTTGACGACCTACCGCCTTTACATCGACCTCGCACCCGGTTACCGGTTGCAGATGGTTTATGGTGACCGCGCGCACCAGATGAAGATCGGCTCGAAGGGATACTTCTTCAACGACACGGTGAATGGAGCCAAGTATGCGGACCGCATCAACACGGACCACTTGAACACCTGGCCGCTGGCCTTGGATACGTGGCTCACCATCGGTGCCGTGGGCGATCACTTCGTCGGTGTACCGAAGCACTTGGACACGGATGGATCGGTTCTCGAATGCCCGCCGTACCCTGAAAAGGGCATCACTGACCAAGTTTCCGCAAAGTCCGGATCCGGCCTGCCCGTGTGCATCGCCGATGGCCTGTTGCCCGATACGGCGCAGCGACAGGTCGTGGACTTCCAGTTCGCCTACGGCTGCTTGGACAAGGTCCCCAACAATCTGCTGGAGACCACGGACGGTGCTTGGGCCGC
>JAGODO010000220.1 GCA_017998165.1 Flavobacteriales bacterium
CCCGATAGCTTTGTCCCGCCGCCCGCTCCAACATCCGCGGCACCATCATGCCGATCCGTGTCGCCATCGTCGAAGATGATCCCGTACTCCGCGCTTCACTCGAGCGCGTAGTGCAGGGCGAGGGCGACCTGAAGTGGATGGGCAGCTACGGCAGCGCCGAAGAGTTCATGGCACGCACTACCGGGCTGGAAGGTTTGGACGTGGTGCTGATGGACATCAACCTGCCCGGACAGAGCGGCATCGAGTGCATCACGGCCTGCAAGCCAAGGCGAACACAGACGCAATACCTCGTGTGCACCATCTTCGAGGACAACGAGAACGTCTTCAACGCGCTGTGCGCAGGCGCCACGGGATATCTGTTGAAGAGCGCGGAGCCGGAGCAGATCGTGCGCTCCATCCACGAGATCCACAGCGGCGGATCGCCCATGAGCTTGCATATCGCCCGCATGGTGGTGAGCAGCGTACCGCGCAAGAAGAACAACGCCGCGCTTCTGGAAAGTCTCACCAAGCGTGAGCGTGAAGTGCTGGACCAGCTCGCAGGCGGATACCGCTACAAGGAGATCGCCGAGCGCATGTCCCTGAGCATCGATACGGTGCGCAGCTACATCCGGGACATCTACACCAAATTGCAGGTGCAGAGCCGGACGGACGCGTTGAACAAGGTGTTCGATCGGTAAGAACCGTAAAACGTTGAACCGCAGAATGTAGAAGTGCGAACGCACTCACTTCGGCTGTTCTGCATTCCCTGTTCTTCGGTTTTGCGGTTCCCTCCCCCCACTATCATGCGATTGAGACCCTGCTCCCACCCGGATAGCCTTGTGCCATCATGCGGAAGCAACACGATCCATTCCTCGTCCGGTCGTTGATCGCGGCCCTGCTCATAGCCGCCAGCGGAAGCGCATTTGCCCAACACCAAGAAGCGGCCAGCGCGACTTCCGTGGCCTTCCCAGCCGCGAACGCGCATAGCGAGGCGAAGCTCACCGCCCGCATCATCGAAGCGCCCAACGGCACCTTCGGCTACGAAGTGCTTTCTGATGGTGCGCTCTTCGTGCGCCAGACCAATGTGCCCGGCCGCCCCGGTAACAACGGTTGCCCAAAACGTGAGCAGGCGGAAAAGCTCAGCGCACTGGTGATCGAAAAGATCCAGCGCGGCGAGATGCCGCCCACCGTATCCCAAAACGAACTGAAGGCCCTCGGGCTGTAACGCTGAAATACGAGAAACATGAAGACCTATTTGAAAACCCTTTGGTTCTTGATCCTTGCATTTGCAATGCAGGCAGTACTAGCGCAAACATGGACCCAGCGATCGGACTTCCCCGCTCTCGGAAGAGAAGGTGCGATCGGCTTCTCCATCGGTGGTTCGATCTATCTCGGTACCGGACGGAACACGGATGGAGCGAACGAGGACTTCTGGCAATACGACACGTCCACGGACAGTTGGTCCCAGAAAGCGGACTTCGGTGGGGGGCTTCGGCAGTATGCTTCAGCATTCTCCCTTGGGAACAAAGGCTACGCGGGTTGCGGAAGCGTTGGGAACAATGATCCCGGACTGGACGACTTTTGGGAGTACGACCCCACGAACAACACATGGACCGTAAGAGCGCCTGTGGGTGCGGGCGGGCGGCTGAAGGCGCTCGGATTCGCGATCGGGTCAAAAGGATACATCGGCTACGGAACGAGCGACAATCTTCTCGGCAATATCTCGGATTTCTGGGAGTATGATGCGACGGTTGACACATGGACCCAACGCGCGGACTACGGGGACATTTTCCTTAGCAGCGGTGGGGCATCCTTCGTAGTTGGAGCCATGGGATACATGATCATGTGGGACCTGCCGGGTCACCAGCATGTATGGCGCTACGCCCCACTCTCGGACACTTGGATCCAACGCGCGGATTTTCCTGGTGATGCGCTCATCGGATCAGCAGGGTTCGCGATAGGCAACGTAGGCTTCCTGTGCGGAGGCATGAATATCAATGATGCCGATCTCAGCGATCTGTGGGCCTATGAACCAATAGCCGATTCCTGGACCAGAGGGGTCGATATGCCAGGATCACCATGCAGGACTGCGCTGGCCATTTCAACGGGCAGCACGGCCTATTTCGGCTTGGGCACCGGAACCAATGATGCACATTTCACCGATTGGTGGAGTTACTCCCAAGGCATTTGTACGGTCGGTGCTCCATGCGATGATGGTGATGCATGCACAACGAACGACTCGCTTACGTTCTTCTGCACATGCGCAGGCATCACGGGACCGAACAATGATGGTGATGCACTATGCGATGCCATCGACCCCTGTCCCTTCCTTCCGAACTTGAGCAATGGTCTTGCATGCGATGATGGTGACCCTTGCACGATCAACGACATTGTGACCAACTGCCTGTGCGCCGGAACATTCGCTGATACGGACAACGACGGCACTTGCGATGCCAACGATCCCTGCAACAACACCACCGACGGCCAAACGTGCAACGATGGCAACCCATGCACAACAGGTGAATTCCTGACCAACTGCGTTTGCGGTAGCGGATCAGCGTTGCCCGACAGTGATGGCGATGGCGTCTGCGACGTTCAGGATGACTGCCCGAACACCCCCGGCCAGAACGGCTACCCCTGCAACGATGGCGATCCCTGCACTGTAGGTGAGATCCTGGCCGGGTGCGTATGCGGCGGCGGCATTTCCGGCCCGGACAACGATGGGGATGGCATTTGTGACACGCAGGACAATGATTGGTCGCAGGATGTGAACCTGAGCACCGGCCGTACAAGTGCCGTGGCCTTCTCCATGGGCGGTTATGGGTATATCGGTACGGGTGCCGATGCCAGCAACAACCTGCTGAACGACTTCTGGCGCTTCGACCCGGTGACTTCCAGCTGGACCCAGATGGCCGACTTCGGCGGAACCGCGCGATACCAGGCCGCCGGATTCTCCATGGAACTGGCGACCGGTCCGTTCGGCTTCATAGGCACAGGCTTCGACCCGTCCAACACCAACGACTTCTGGGCCTATGACCCGGCGGGGAACACCTGGGTACAAAGAGCGGACTTCGCCGGGACTGCGCGCGGGGCCGCAGTAGGGTTCAGCACCGGAACATCACTTGATACGCTTGGATTCATCGGCACCGGATACGGGAATGCACCGCTGAACGACCTCTGGGCATACGACCCGGATGCCGATTCATGGACACAGGTTTCCAGTTTGCCTACTTCAGGCCGCTACCTCGCCACGGCTTTCTCGACAGGTTCGCTCGGCTATGTGACCACTGGATCACTCGATGGCGCTCCGCAACAAGATCTCTGGCAGTACGATCCGAACACGGACACATGGACATCGCTGGCGGCCTTGCCCGGCGAAGCGCGCAGCGGTGCGGTCGCTTTCGCGCTGGATGGAAAAGGCTATGTGGGTACAGGCTTCGGCAACGACCTGTTGCGGGACCTCTGGCGCTATGATCCCACCACGGACAGCTGGGCGCGCCGCACGGACATGCCTGGTTATGGCCGTAACAGCGCTGTCGCGTTCGCCGCAGGCAACTTTGGCTTCATCGGCACGGGGTACGATGGTTTCACGGCGTTGAACGACCTGTGGCGCTTCACCCCGGACGGTTGCATCGTGGGCGCAAGTTGCGACGATGGCGATGCTTGCACGGTCAATGACGTCTTCGATGCCAGCTGCACATGCGTGGGAACCTTCACAGATTCCGACAACGACGGGGTCTGCGATCCGAACGACTCATGCCCCAACCAGGCGCCCGGCCCGGGCGATGTCTTCACCGATGCCATCGTGATCGATGAGCCCCAGGAGAGCGGCACCACCAGTTGCTACTCCAACGCCTTCTCCACCTCCAGCGCCCCGGGCAGCGCCTCGGCCTCCGATGCGCGTGATGTCTTCTTCGCCCTGCCCACCACGGCCTGCACCGAGCACCTCAGCATCAACGCCGACCTCAGCAGCGAGGGCATCCTGCATTTGCTCGACCTCAACGGGGAGGAACTCGCCGTGGCATCCGGGACAGCACCCTCCATCGTGGACTTCCCCACCGACCCGGGCGCCACCTACCACATCGTGATCGAGGCCACCGATCCCCAGCAAAATCTCGCATTCGCCCTGTTCTGGAGCCTCGATGAACCCGACGCCGACAACGACGGGGTCTGCGATCCGAACGACTCATGCCCCAACCAGGCGCCCGGCCCGGGCGATGTCTTCACCGATGCCATCGTGATCGATGAGCCCCAGGAGAGCGGCACCACCAGTTGCTACTCCAACGCCTTCTCCACCTCCAGCGCCCCGGGCAGCGCCTCGGCCTCCGATGCGCGTGATGTCTTCTTCGCCCTGCCCACCACGGCCTGCACCGAGCACCTCAGCATCAACGCCGACCTCAGCAGCGAGGGCATCCTGCATTTGCTCGACCTCAACGGGGAGGAACTCGCCGTGGCATCCGGGACAGCACCCTCCATCGTGGACTTCCCCACCGACCCGGGCGCCACCTACCACATCGTGATCGAGGCCACCGATCCCCAGCAAAATCTCGCATTCGCCCTGTTCTGGAGCCTCGATGAACCCGACGCCGACAACGACGGGGTCTGCGATCCGAACGATCCCTGCCCGCTGTTGGCCAACCTCGCCAACGGCAACGCCTGCGATGATGGCAACGCTTGTACTATCAATGATGTGGTCGCCAATTGCGCGTGCACGGGCACCACTTCACCGGACGCGGACAACGATGGTCTGTGTGATGCGACCGATCCATGCCCGCTACTGGCGAACTTGGTGAACGGCAACACCTGCGATGACGGCAACGCCTGCACGATGAACGATGTGGTTGCGAATTGCGCGTGCGCCGGAACAACCTCGCCGGACTCCGATGGTGATGGTAGTTGCGACGCGATCGACAACTGCCCTAACACAACCGGCCAGATCGGAGCGCCGTGTACCGACAACAACGCGAACACGATCAACGATACGGTGAACGGTGCGTGCGTGTGCGTGGGAACACCCGTGATCGTTTGCACCAATGATCTGGAGCTCGTCTTCCAAAGCGACGGCACGAGCATCATCGCTTGGGCGCTGCACGAACAAGGCAGCGGTGTGGTCGTGCAAAGTGGTGGTGGCCAGTACCCGGCCAGCCCGAACTACCTGGTGACCACCTGCCTGCCCAACGGGGACTACTACTTGGTGGTAAGCGATGATGGCTGCAACGGCATCACCAATGGAGGCTATATCCTACGTACGGTTAGCGGCGCCATGCTCATCGACGATCGCAACAACTTCCTGGGTGGATGCACCAGCCAAATCGCTGGTGGCGAGGGCTTCACCCTGCCGGTGGGAACGGATCGCTTGATCTACACCAGTTGCGACAAGCTCGATTGGCGAAACAACGAGTACATCGTGGCGAGCGACAATGCGGCTGTGACAGCAGTATGGAACAGTTTCCCTTCGGGCTCCACGCAGCGCGCAACCAGTGGCTATGAGATGTGGTGGTACAACCCCAACGGTGGATATACGTTCCGCCGCTTCCAAAGCCACACTACCAACAACGGTATGACGGCGAACGCGATACGCGCCTGCCACTTCAAGATCAATAGTTGGAGCAGCAACCAGTTACTGAACGGCGTGCTCTACAACGTGAAAGTGCGCAGCCGTGCGATCGGGGCGAATGCTTCGTGGGGTCCCGCTTGCCGCTTCGTACTTGATCCGGTGCGCGCACAATGCCCGCTCACCCACCTCATGGACATGCCCGGCAACCAGTACTTGAGCTGCGGTGCCACGCGTGCCGTTGGTTCTGGTGCCGCCAACCTGGTACATGCACGGGTGGCAACGCGGGTGATCAACAATGTGTCCACCAATGCCAACAAGTACCAGTTCCGCTTCCGAATCGTGAACGAGGGTGTCAGCATCGTGAAGACGAGCAACGCGGGACAGTACTGGGTGAACACCACGGGCTTGACCGCTTGCAAGGAGTACGAGGTGGATGTGCGTGCCAGCTTCGACAACGGCGCTACGTACTGCAATACGTTCGCGGCAAGCAATCCGTACGCGCCATCGTGGGGACGCTTGTGTACGCTGAACACCAGCGGTTGTCCGAGCGGGAACGGCGGTGGCCAGAACATGGCCGTAGATGGTTCGTCCTTCGGCTCCGCTCAGGATGGCTCACCACGACAACTC
>JAGODO010000221.1 GCA_017998165.1 Flavobacteriales bacterium
CTTCGAGCTCGCGCGGAACGCCGAGGACCCGCGACCGGAGGATGTGACCACGCACGACTTCGCCCCTACCCCGATCACAGAGGAAAAAGGGGAGCGATCGCCAGCGGACCGGGAGCCGACCGTGATGGTGGACAGCGCCCTCTTCGCCATCCGCGAGCTGATGCAGGAAGACCCGAAGTGCCTGCTCTATGGCCAGGACGTGGGCGCGCGGCTCGGCGGCGTGTTCCGCGAGGCCGCAACGCTCGCACGCGACTTCGGCGATCATCGCGTATTCAATACCCCCATCCAGGAAGCCTTCATCATCGGCAGCACCGTGGGCATGAGCGCCGCCGGTCTGAAACCCATCGTCGAAGTGCAGTTCGCGGACTACATCTGGCCCGGGCTCAATCAGCTTTTCACGGAAGTCGCGCGTTCGTGCTACCTCACCATGGGCAAGTACCCGGTGAGCTGCATCCTGCGTGTGCCCATCGGCGCCTACGGCAGCGGCGGCCCCTACCACAGCAGCAGCGTGGAGAGCGTGCTCTGCAACATCAAAGGCATCAAGGTCGCGTACCCGAGCACCGGCGCTGATCTGAAGGGCCTGATGAAGGCCGCCTACCACGACCCGAATCCCGTGGTGATGCTCGAACACAAGGGCCTTTACTGGAGCAAGATCAAAGGCACCGAGGACGCCAAGAGCATCGAGCCTTCTCCGGATTATATCATACCGTTCGGCCAAGCGCGCCTGGTGCAGGAAGCGGATAGTGATGCGATCGGCCAGGGCCGGGCAGCGGTGATCGTCACCTATGGCATGGGCGTGTATTGGGCGAAGACCGCCGCAAAGGACTTCCCCGGCCGCGTGACGATCATCGACCTGCGGACACTTGTGCCGATGGATGAGGATACGGTGATGAGCGCGGTACGCCGTCATGCGCGGTGCCTGGTGGTCACCGAGGAGCAGCTCACGAACTCCTTCGCCCAAGCGCTCGCCGGCCGGGTCAACGAGCAGTGCTTCCGCGACCTGGATGCGCCGGTCCGCTTCCTGGGAGCGCTGGACATGCCCGCCGTGCCGCTGAACAGCACACTGGAGGCCGCGATGATCCCCAGCGCGGAAAAAGTCTCCGCCGCGCTCGGTGAACTCCTGGGTTATTGAAGGCACCGTGGTGGAGCACCACATCACCGTTCCACGCACCGCGCGCTACCACGCGCTCGGCGATGCGGCAACCGCCAGCGACCTCTGGATCGTGCTCCATGGCTACGGACACCTGGCCCGCTACTTCCTGCGCAAGTTCGAAGGACTGGAGGAGGGCCGCCTCATCGTGGCCCCGGAAGGCCTTTCCCGTTTCTACCTGGACGATGGGCATACCCGGGTGGGTGCGACGTGGATGACGCGCGAGGACCGCGAACACGAGATCGCCGATCAGCTCACCTACCTTGACCAACTCACGGAGCATCTGCGGGCCGACGGTCGTGCGGGCATCCGCCTCAACGTCCTCGGGTTCTCCCAAGGCGTGGCCGCCGCCTGCCGCTGGGCTGCGCTCGGTCGCACCACCATCCCACGCCTGGTGCTATGGGGCGGAACGCTGCCTCCGGATATCGACATGAGCGCCCTGTCCACCCGGCTCAGCGCTTGTCGAGTGGATGTGGTCCAAGGTGCCATGGACCCGCTGGTCCCACGCGGCCCTCTTCAAGGCGAAGTGCGCTGGCGCGAGGCTGGTGTAACATTCACGAGGCATACCCATCCCGGTGGCCATGAGCTGGACAACCTGATGCTCGCCCGGCTCTTCAACGCTTGAGCCCGCGCCTAGCAATCAAAGGATGAGCGGAAGCGTCGGACCGGCTTCGGACAGGATGCACCAGCTTCGCACAACATCCTCACGACCATGAACAAACTCCTACTCGCACTTCCGCTCGGACTTTCCACCTCTCTTGCGACCGCACAGGCCACCAACTACCCCAACGGCAGCACCGTCGCCGACTTCACGGTGACGGACACGCACGGTCAGGTACACAACCTGAACGCCTATGCCGCCGCCGGCAAGTACGTGCTCCTGGATTTCTTCTTCTACAACTGCGGCCCGTGCCAGGCCCATGCCCCCTACTACAGCGAACTCTTCCAGACCTATGGCTGCAACGGCGGCGATCTCATCTGCATCGAGATCAATGATGGACAGGACACGGATGCTCTCACCGAAGCGTTCTCGGAAGACTTCGCGCCAGGCTTCGCGCACCCTCCGGCCGTGGGCACCGGTGGCGGCCAGGAACTGACGGCGACCTTCGGCGTCGGCGCATTCCCGACCTTCTGCCTGATCAGCCCCGCGAAAGAGATGGTCAACCAGGACATCTGGCCCGTGGATGACATGAACACTTTTGTCGACGCGTTCCCGACCGGTAGCGGCATCACTCCGCAAGCCTGTGCAGTGGGTATCGAGGAAGCCACTGTGGCCACTTTCACCTCCGTACTCCCGACCGTGACCGATCGCTTGGTGAACGTGAGCTGCCAGGGTCCGCGCGCGCAACCGATCGACCTTCGCGTATTCGACCTGCTCGGCCAGAACGTGATGAACCGCACCGTGAACGCCGGTACGACCTGCACGCTCGACTTCGGCACGCTCCCCTCGGGAGACTACATCCTCAAGCTCGTCGCCAATGGTTCCATCAGCGATGCCAAGCGCATCGCGGTGGTGAAGTGACCCCGCCCGACTCCTTTCGCAAAGAAGCCCTCTGCCCAGCAGGGGGCTTCTTGCTTCCCCATCAAAGCGTGATGGTCCCCTTCTGGGCGCTCCAGCCCAGCATGTCGTCGATGGTGCGCACGCTCACACTGTGGTAGTTGGGCCTTGCCTGGGCATAGATGTTCATCGCCATCGCGCGGCCTTTTTCCGTGGTGATCAGCTGTTCGTAGAGCGGGATGAGGAACTTGCGACGTCCCACTTGGTTGAGAAATGAATCGAGCCGTTCATAGCTCGGGCCATAGTCGTTCTTCACGCACTGCTCGAGCCACGCGGCCAGGATCTCCGCATTGCCGCTATCCGTGAAGTGGAACGCCTGATCCAGTTCGTCCGATCGTTTTTCGTCCAGGCCGGCGGGAAGGTGCCGGACGAAGTGCATCCATTCGAACGTGCTCCAGCCCTTGACGGCGAGCTGCTTCGCGGGCTTTCCGGAGGCCCAGCGCGCGATCTCCTGATCCACCTTGACGAACCTGTCCGAGTCCGGCACGATGTCGTCATCCGGCAATCCCGTCTGGTAGATCCAGCGCTCCACGTTCACCTCCACACCGTTCGGCTTGAGCAATTCATCCTTCAGGTACGTGATGAAACGCTCCGTGGTCATGCTCTGGAACGAGAAGCGATCGAAGTAACCGCGCAGGAAGGCATCGAATTTTTCGCGGCCCACCTTGCTCTCCAGCACACGCAGAAGTCCGTAGCCCTTCTCGTAGGCGATATCCGTCATGCCATCGTCCGGATCACGGCCCACGAGATCCAGCTTGAGACGTGTGTCCTCAGGGTGCTTGCCGGACTCGAGGTCCTTGATGCTCGCCACGAGGTCCTGGTGGCCGAGCATGCCGGTCATCGCGCTGTAATCCGCACCATAGAGCTTCTCGCTGATGCGATGTTCGAAGTACACGGTGAAGCCCTCGTTCAGCCAGAAGTCGTTCCAGTTCGCGTTCGTCACCAGATTGCCGCTCCAGCTATGCGCGAGTTCATGCGCGATGAGCGCCGTCAGCGACCGGTCACCCGCGATGATCGTCGGCGTGGCGAAGGTGAGCATCGGGTTCTCCATGCCACCGAACGGGAAACTGGGTGGCAGCACGATCACATCGTAGCGCCCCCAGCGATACGGGCCATACAGTTCTTCGGCCGCGGTCACCATCTTGCCCATGTCGGCGAACTCCCATACGGCCTTGTCCAGCACCGTCTTTTCCGCGTAGATGCCGGTGCGCTCATCGATGGGTTTGAACGCGATGTCGCCGACGGCCAACGCGATGAGGTAGGCCGGTATCGGCTTGTCCATGCGGAAGGTGTAGACGCCATCCTCGCTGCGTACCTGGGCGTTCTCCGCGCTCATCACTGCCATCAGGTCCTTCGGCACGGTCACCTTCGCGTTGTAAGTGAACCGGATGCCCGGGCTGTCCTGCACAGGGATCCACGAGCGGGTAAGGATGGCCTGACCCTGTGTGAAAAGGAAAGGCTTCGACTTGTCGGCCGTCTGTTCCGGCGACAACCATTGCAAGGCACGGGCAGCGTCCCCTGTGGCGTATTCGATGACCACGGTGTCGGCTCCTTCCGGCAATTCCACGCTCAGGGTCCTTCCCAAAAAAGTGGTGTCGCCCAGCACGTACCCTGCCGCACTACCGTCGGCCAGTTTCACCGAGCGGATCGACAGGCCATCCGTGTCGAAGCGCACCGTATCGCCGGATGACCGCTTGAGCGCATACCTCGCGGTACCGCTGATGCGGTGGGCGCTCATATCCACCTGCAGGTCCAGGTCAAGGTGGGTGACCACGGCTTCTTCCGGCCGGGCACAGCTGTGCGGGTCCATGATGGATGCGGTCGTTGATGGTTGTTCTTCCTGATCGGCCCGGGCAGTGCCCTTTGGTTCGCCCTCCTGACCGCAGGCGCAGAACAAAAGCGCGCATGCAGCGGTCAGTTGGAAGGTGGATGGTCGCATGGTCTGTTCGGAGAGGGGCCGAAAGTAGAGTCGGCGACAAGGCCCGGCGATCAGGTATGGGACAAGCGGTACGGTGTCGACGTCCAAGCATCCGTCCTTCATCTGGAAGGGGAGATGCTCACGTCCGGTCCTGTTCACTTACATTCGCGCCCCTCTTCGGGGTGTAGCGCAGCCCGGTAGCGCACTTGCATGGGGTGCAAGTGGTCGCTGGTTCGAATCCAGTCACCCCGACTGGCAGAAGGCCGTCTCTTCAGAGATGGCCTTCTTCATTTTCCGGGTGCCTTGAAAGCAGCCGGGCCACTGGAATGGTCGCTACCGGTAGCGCATCCCGCCTTCGGTACAGCTGATCCGCCATGCGCAACGCGGAGAAATAGGAAGGCGGCCCACCAGCCGCCTTCCCAAGCACCCAACAGGGCCCACCGGACCTACATCTTTGGCAGCAGAACGCTGTCCACGACGTGGATCACCCCATTGGATTGGTTCACATCGGCGATGGTCACCTGGGCCATGGCGCCATTCGTATCCCACACCATCAACTTGTCGCCTTTCATGCTGAAGGACAGGTCGCCTCCCGCAACGGTCTTCATCGTCGCCTTTCCTCCGCCTTTCTTGATCGCCGCCATCACATCTTTCGCGCTGAATTTGCCCGCCAGCACGTGGTAGGTAAGAACACCTGTGAGTTGGACTTTGTTCTCCGGCTTGAGCAGGTTGTCCACTGTTCCCTTCGGCAGCTTGTCGAACGCGGCGTTCGTAGGCGCGAAGACGGTGAACGGCCCGGGACCGGAAAGCGTCTCCACAAGCCCGGCAGCCTTCACCGCAGCGACCAGGGTCGTGTGGTCCTTGGAGTTCACCGCGTTCTCGATGATGTTCTTCGAGGGATACATCGGGGCGCCGCCGACCTCCACGCTCTTCTCTTTCATCTTGCTTCCTTCCATCTGGGCGGTGGCATTGAGCCCCATTCCCGCAGCCAGCATCAGGGTGGCCAATTTGATCGTCGTCTTCATGCTCTTTGGTTTTTGTTGTTGGGTCGCTCATTGCGAACGTTCAGCAAGACATACGGTGGGTGGGTGATACCCGGATCGCCGCGCAGGAGAAAATCTCAAGAGGGGAAACAGGAACACCGCCCAGAGGACGGCGTTCACCAGGTATCAGCGGAACGCACCTATCCGGTCTGGCCCATCAACACCATGGCGGTGAGCGTCGGGGCGGGCACGCCTCCAGCCTTTTCCAGCGTCACGGCGAAAGCCTGCGCGGGGCCGATGTCCTTCATGCGATGCAGGTGCGCTCCATCTTCGGCCAATGGCATCATCCCAGCATCCACGGGCTGGCCATCAACGATCGCCCAGAGCTGATACTGCATGCCCTGTGGCGGAGCGGGAAGCGTGGCGGGGCCCATGTGTACTTCCCGGCTGTTCGGGTCCCAGTAGATACGTGCCGTGGCCTGCGACGCGTTACCCATTCCGTTCAGTTGTACCATCCGCATGGCCGGCGCC
>JAGODO010000222.1 GCA_017998165.1 Flavobacteriales bacterium
GCCCTGCGCAGCACCACGAGCGGGGGCGCGAGCAAGATCGTGCCGCACCTGCGCCCGGGCGCGGGGGTGGTCACCACGCGCGCCCATGTGCATTTCGTCGTCACGGAGCACGGGGTGGCCAACCTGTACGGGAAGAACCTGCGCCAACGGGCGGAAGCCCTCGCCGCGATCGCACATCCTGAAAAACGCGAAGCGCTCGAACGGGCGACGTCCGAGCGCTTCGGTCCGAAGATCCGGTAAGCCCTCCTCAGCGCCTGGTCGGGATCCCTTCAAACTCGTCCCTCTGTCCCTTTTCCGCCCTTGCTTCGCCTGAAACTCGACCTCTTTCCCAATTCATCGGATCGCCAGAACCACGCTCCAGCGCTGTCACGGTGAGCCCGCCGAACCGGTTCGGCGGGCTCACCGTGACAGCGCTTTGGCGATCGTGAAAGAAGTCTGATGATCCCGGAGGCACCCCGGCTAGGAGGCCGGGGCAGGCGACTACGCGATGATCTTCAGGCTGTGCTGACAAAAAAGTGGCCTCGAGGTCCTTCGTTCAAGAGATCCCGAACAGGCTCTCAGGGCAACTGCTCCAGCCGCACGTTGTTCGGCGTGGTGCTGCCCACGTTCACCAGGATGCGGTCGCGGTCGTTACCGCTGCCCGTGTAGAGGACCTGGCCATCGAGGTTCGTGTCCTCGGCGAAGTAGCCAGATACAGTGTTGTTGGGCGTGGTGCTGCCGACGCGTACCAGGATCGGATCCCGGTCATTGGCCGTGCCGGTGTACTTCACCTCCCGGTTGAAGCTCACATCGCCGGTCCACAAGGCTTGCACACTGCCCGTGGTGGTGCGCGCCTCGGTCCCGTAAACGGACGTGGCCAGTGTCGTGAAGTCCACCGGGGTGGCGCTGCCGTTGAGGGCGACGGCCGCAGCGGTCATCACGCCGAGGTGGTTGCGGTGGCGCACGGCCACGTAGTAGTTCCCGGTGCTCTGCGCGAAGGTGACGGCGGAAGTGCCATCCAGGGCGACCACATCGCCGTCGCGTTGGAGCAGCGCCGCGCAACTCGCCACCACCGTGGCCGGCGTGGAGGAATTCCGCAATTCCAGGATCACCCAATCCACGATGGCGTTGTTGCCCGTGGTGGTGAAGACACTGCCCGCCACCGTGCCGCCCGCACCGGGGGAACCGGTGAACGCGTAGCCCAAGGCGGTGAACGGCTGTGTGTTGGGCAGCAGGGAGGCCGCGCGCAGTGCATCGCTCATCAGACCGGTGCCGGTGCTGTAGGGGCCTTCGAGGAAGACCTTGGCGCTCACCTGCGGCGCACACGCCGATCCCGTGGACGTCGCCGACGCGAGGGTCTGGTTGCAGGTGGCGTTCGTATTGTGCCGCACCTGCACCACCACATTGGTACCGAAGGCGTAGGACCCCACCGTATACGTTCCGGGCGTGCGCGTGCTGTTGAAGGTTTGCGCCGCACCGTTCACGCTGGTGTACACGTCATAGTCGGGGGCGCTGCCGTTGGCCCCGATGGTGACGCTGAGCGTGAAGGTGCCCGCGCCGCAATTGTCGACGACGCCCGTGCTGGCCGTAGGGGCGGTGCAGGCCGTGGCCGGGAAGGAGAATTTGAACATGCGCGTGCTCCAGGCCGCGGCCGGATTGTACATCGCCGTACCATAGAAGGACGTGCCATCGGAGGGGTCCACGTCCAGAGAGCCATAGTCCCCGTAGCGGTTGCCGCTGTTGCTGGCGGAACCCGCCACGATGCTCGTCTCGGCGAAGGTCATCTGGTTCAGCGGGTCGTCCTTGTAACGGCCCGTGTAGCGGATGCCGGGATACACGTTGCCGCCGGTGGTGCCCGCGATGTTGTAGGACAGGCCGATGTCCCCGTTGTTGTTGATGGCGATGCTGCCCATCCAGCGGTCGTTCGCATCGGGTGAGTACGTCCCTTGCTGGTAGATGCTCCACGCGTTGGCGATACCCCCCGTGCGATGCAGTTCGTACCAGCGCATGGCGGCGCGGTCGGTGTTGTCCACATCCACAGCATGGGAGCACACGATGGCCTCGTAACCGGGCCCGCCCAGGTTGCGGTAGCAGACGCGGTTCATGAGCACTTCGCGGATCGGGTCCATGGTCTGGCTGCCCGGTTGGTTGATGCAGTTCAGCGTGGTGTAGCCGCACAAGGATGAATTGAACTCGACAGTGGGCAGGGACGTGGGACCGGTGATCGTGGAACTCGCCGGGGTAGCGGCGTTGTAATTGATCTTCCACAACTCGAGGCGGTCCACGTCCGTGGTGACCGAGGTGGTCCACAGGTCGTCGGCCATGCGCATGAACATGGCGGGAGCCCCGGCAGGAGGAGCCGTTCCACCGCCGAAATGCACAGGTGTGGCGGCCTGGAACCCGATGGACTGCTGCGAGGAGATCGAGAACCGCACCGCCGTGCCCGCCGTGCCGGCAAGCATGTTCGCGCGTGGGAGCGCATAGATGGCCGGCGTGTTCTCGTTCGTGGTCACTACGTAGCAATCGCTCCACACGGCGTACTTCGGGTAGTCCGGGAAGTTCGTGGCCGTGTAGCTGTACGCGTACCAGGATCCCGTGGGGTTGGCCGTGGTGGAAACCGCGACGATCATGCGGTTTCCGCTGCTGGAGAATTCCGTCATCAACCAGCGCTGCGCGAGATCGTCCCACAGCACGATGGGATCGCCCAGGCCGCTGTATGAACTGATGCTCCCGATGGCGTTCACGAAGTTGTCCAAATAGGTCTGCGCGCCTACGGAAGCGAGGTTCTTGTCATAGATGCGGAAGTAGCCGCCCGATTGGCCGTTGATCATCTGGATCACATGGGTGGTACCCACGGACAGGCAGGGATCAGCGGGGCTCACTGAGGTATTCCCCTGGCCGTTCACGGTGATGTCCACCGCCCGATCGAAACCATGGAGCGGAGCGGCAGTCTGCAACGCAGGGTCCGGGCCGTGGGGCAACGCGTCCGGGTTCACGCCCGGATGGCCGCGCCGACCTTCCATCTCCTCTTCGGCCTCCTCGTTCTCGCCGATCAGGCCGCGGTTGTTCCGCACGCGCTCGTCACGGAACCGCGCGGTGCTGTCCCACAGCACGAAAGGCTGGATGGTCCCGAGGAACTCCACTGGTATGGTGCGTTCAACGGCGATCCGCCACTGGCCGTCCGCCAGTTGGCGGGCTTCAGGGGCGGCTGTTTGGGCTGTAAGGGAGGTGGCTACGAGGGCGGCGAGGGCGGCGGTATAGGTTCTCATGGTAAGCGCGGCCTGAAAGAGGTCCGCAAAAAAGGAGGCCGAAAGTAGAGGCATGGCCCCCCGTTGTCTAGGGCTCGGCTCGACGGAACGGGCAACCCGACCGCTGGACGTGCATTTCCGGCGATCGATCGGGAGGCCATGAACATCCGGACGTTGCTTTCAAACCACGAAGAAGCGTCGCCATCCGGGACCGGCGACTGATCTTTATCAGCCATGGAGAATCTGTTGGAACGCGCCGTGCGGCTGGCGGCCAAGGTCCACAAGGGCCAGGTGGACCGCTTCAACCAGCCCTATATCCTGCACGTGCTGCGCGTGATGACGCGTGGCCGCGATACCGACGAGCAACTGCTGGGTGCTCTGCACGATGTGCTGGAGCGCTCGGAATTGACCCTGGATGATCTCTACGTGAAGGGCTTCCCCGAGCACGTGCTCACCGCCCTCACCCACATCACCCGGGACGAAAGAGAGACGTATGAGGCCTATATCGACCGGGTAGCGCAGAACGGCCTGGCAATCCGCGTGAAGGTGCATGACCTCACCGACAAGATGGACCTTCGCAACGTGGGCGAACTGAGCGTGCCCGACCTGCGCCGCTACAACAAGCAGATGACGGCCTACGAACGGCTGAGGAAACTCGAGGCCATCGTGCGCGCGGAGATCACGCTGAAGGAGAAGCCGAAGAAGAACGGGGCGTGAGACATGTGCCCATGCGACCATGTTCTCATGTGCCCATGGCAGAGCTGACGTGACAGGTGCTGCTGAGGGTCATCCACGGACACCTGCGTTCATGCCCGGCACCTCTGGTCAACTCATGGGCACATGGCGCGTGAGGCGAGCGGGCCGCACACATGCGCACATGGGCACATGCCCTAGTCGTGGTACTTCAACACGCCCGCTTTCACCTCCGTGGTCAAATGGTTCTCACGAGGCGGTACGGGACAACTGTACTTGTCGTTGTACGCGCAATACGGACTGTACGCCCTGTTGAAGTCCAGCATGATCACGCTGTCGATCGGTGCGTGCAGATCGAGATAGCGGCCAACGCCATAGGTCTCGTTCCCGTTGGTGAGGTCTGTGAACGGAAGGAACATCTCGTTCTCATAGCCGGGATGCGGCGGTACGCTCTCGTACACGGTAAGCGTGCGCTCTTCGCCGTTCAACATGAAGCGCAACGTACCGTGGGCCTTGTACATCGGCGTGCGCGTCTTCGTGGTCTTCATCGCGAAGGGTTCAGCATCGGTGAGCGGTGTGAAGGTGGCCCTCACACAGTACGTGCTGTCGAACGCGAAGTGCGCGAGGTGGGCGAAATGTGGTTGGTCTTCCGCCGTGAGCGGTGAGGTGGCGGTGTCCGCGTACTCCGCGTCGAGGTGGGACCAATAGGCTTCGAGGCTGTCGCGCCATCCAGTTGCCAGGCTGGTGCCTGGCGGTCCAACGGGTTGGGCCATGGCCTCGAGACCGAATGCCAGCAGGAACGCGGAGAGCAACGGGCGCATGTAGACCAAGGTCGTCATTCCCCTTCCACCTTGAAGCGTACGCCCTCGCTGTGCGACGAGAACTCCGGCGCGTACATGCACATGGCCGTGGTGATGCCGTTGCTGAATTCGCCCTGGTGCGTTACGCGCAACGCGTATTCGAACACGTAGGTGCCCGGCGCGATGCGGTCGAAGAAGAAGTTCGTGCTCGCGTCGCGAATGCTCTGGTAATAGCCCAGGCCGCCTTGGTACTTGTAGCCGCTGAGCGTTTCCGTCGGCTCCAGGCCGGCCGCGCGCAGGTCCTTCATATGTACGTAGTCCACGTAGCGGTCCGTGCGCAGCTCGATGCGGATGGTGAGTTTGTCACCGGCTTTGAGCTTCTGGCCTTCCAGCGCGAGCAGCTTGGGGCCGCTGTCGCCCTGCCGCGTGAGCATCACTTGCTTCTTCAGGCTGAACGGGCTTTCGTGCGGCTTCACCTTGTCCATGCTCTCGAAGTACTGCCAGTGCAGCGCGCCCCAGGAGGGTTTGTTCTCCTTGCTCGTGATCGTCACGGCGCCCATGCCCGGTTTGATGCGCTCGGCTGTCCACGTCTGTTCGATGGCACCCGTGCCCGCTTCTTGTTTGTCCGCCTTCACCGCTTCGTTGCCGACCGTGATACCCGGGGCCGCAGCCTCATCCAGCCACGTGTCGCCGGTGAGCAGCAGCGCGTAGCAGGCCTCGGCCGTGGCCTTCGTGGTTTTCCAGTCCGTGGTCTGCTTCAACTTCAAGAGATAGGTGCGCAACGCGTTCACACTGGCCTCGTCCTTCGCTACCTCATCGAACGCTTCGATCATCAGCGCGTGTGTTTCCGTCGGGAAGCTGTTCCAACCGATACCGCCCACAAAGTCCTTCCAGTACATGCCCAGCTCTTCGCTCTTCGTAGCACGCTGCTTCAACGACTCCATGATGAGCCCGGGCACGGTGCGATCACCGGAACGGTCCAATAGCAACGCGATCATCGCCTGCTCCTGCAAGCCATACTCGAGCCAATGCGCGGCGGCACGCTCCTGGTAAAAACGCGCCACGTTGGCCGCCTGCCCATCCAACGGCCAGCGCTGGAAGAAGCTCCTCGCGTAGAGGTAGTGCAGCTCGGTGTAACCCGGGCGGTACGCCTTCATCTCCTCCGCGCTCATGCGCTTGGTCATGCGCGCGTGATCCTCCACTGATTCCTGGTCCAACCAGAGGATCGCCCGCCGAAGCATCTCCTGCGTCTGCCCGTCGCCGCGACCGGTCGCCTTCAACGCTTCGAGATGACCTGAGCCCGCGACGATGTGCTGGGTGATCCAACGCGAAGGCATCATGCCGCTCCACCACGGCCATGCTCCGTTCGCCAGTTGCATGTCGCGCAGC
>JAGODO010000223.1 GCA_017998165.1 Flavobacteriales bacterium
GTGCATGGGACCTCGGCGACGGTACTTCCGGCCTGATCGCGTGCGATACACTGGTCCATGAGTACACCGAACCCGGCTGGTACAATGTGACCTTGGAAGTGACGACCCCGGAAGGCTGCACGGACCACTTCACGCTACAAGGCGCTGTGCTGGTGGATCCCGCCCCCACAGCGGATTTCATCTGGACGCCTGACATCGGCACCTTGGAGAACAGCACCCTGTTGTTCACGGCCGAAGACCCTCATGCCTCCACGTTCGCGTGGGACTTCGGAGGGACTGACAGCAGCGATCAGCGGCAAGTGGCGCACGACTTCCCGCACATTTTCAGTGGGGAGTACCAGGTCTGCCTGAACGTGGAAGACCGGTACGGCTGTGCCGACTCTCTCTGCCAGACGGTGACGGTGAGCATTCCCCTGCTCTATGCACCCAACGCGTTCACCCCGGATGGCAACGGTTTCAACGAGGTCTTCCTGCCCGTGGTGAGCGGAATGGTCGCGCAAGACCACGAATTGATGATCTTCGACCGCTGGGGACAACAGGTATTCGACAGCACCGACCTCACCGAAGGCTGGAACGGCGCGCTGAACAACAGTGGCGAGATCCTGCCGGAGGGGGTGTACAACTGGCGGCTGGTGGAACGACCCACGGGGTCCTCGGACAAGAAAGATTGGTTCGGCACAGTGACTCTGCTCAAGTAACGATTGAACACCTCTCGGATCCCCATGAATTTGATGCTCCGCAACGTGGTACTCGGCAGCACGACCGCATTGCTGGTCGCCACAGCCGTTGCCCAGGATCGCCGTCTGACGGTCCAACAGTACGAACAGCAGAAGGCGGCCGGAACCCTGCCCATCGATCCGGCCCGCATGAGGGCCATCCTTCCCGGCCCGTTGACCAGTGACAAGGTCATCCACAAACCGTCCGCCGGTTCCCCCAAGGGCGGCGGTGGGGGGGGGGTGTGCAATTGCTGGATCGAGCCGGACAACAGCTACACCCAGCAGACGACCTGGCCGTTGGGTTCACAGAACGAGGATGACGGCGCGGCCGGTCCCTTCGCCCTGCCCTTCACCTTCAACCTGTACGGGGATACCTACACCGACTTCTACCTGAACATCAACGGCAACATCTCCTTCGGAACGGCCTACAACACCTTCACGGCTGAGGGCTTCCCCAGCGCGGCCTATGTGATGGTGGCCCCCTTCTGGGCGGATGTGCAATTGACCGGTGATCTGGTGGGCTCCATCAAATACAAGATCACGGACCATGCCCTGTTCGTGAACTGGACGGACGTTGGTTACTACGCGCAGCATTACGACAAGCGGAATACGTTCCAGCTCATCGTCACCGATGGCACGGATCCCGTGATCGGTCTGGGCAACAACGTGAGCTTCTGTTACAAGGACATGCAGTGGACCACGGGCGATGCGTCGCAAGGCGTGGACGGCTTCGGTGGAGTACCCAGCACCACCGGTGCCAACCGGGGGAACGGAACGGACTTCATCCAGTTCACGCGCAACGACCATGACGGTCTGGACTACGACGGGCCGTTCGGCAATGCGGACGGTGTGAGCTGGCTGGACTACAAGAGCTTCCGTTTCACCACCGCCGTGAGCACGCAGAATATCCCGCCGATCATCAACTCGAACTTCCTGTGCGACACCGTAGAGGTCTGCATGGGCGAATTGGTGGACTTCAACGTGACCTTCCTGACCCCAGAGGAGGACCAGTCCATCATCAATACCTCCGCCGAGGCCCCGACCATCGACAACTTCGCCAGTACGGTGATCAACAACGGTACGAACGCCACGATAAATGTGCAGTTCATCCCCACCATCGCTGATACCGGGTTCCACGTAGTGACATTCACCGGGCAGGACAATGGGGCGGATTCATTGGAAAGCACGGTTTCCATCGTGCTGGCCGTGTACTACACGCCCGCCCCGCCGCCTATCATCACTGGCGACACCATAGCCTGCGAAGGTCAGGGCGTGGTGCTCACAGCAGGTGGTGGCTACGACGACTACATCTGGACCAATGGGTATTTCGGACCCAGCATACTGGTAGGCCCGGGTTCATACATGTGCCTGGCCACGTCGGGCAATTGCCGGCTGGCCTCGAACGAGATCACGGTGTACGGCCTGCCGAACCCCGACCCGGACATCACCGGCACGCTCTTCAGCTGCGGTGGCATACCCGCTACACTGGGCACTGATGAGGACTACGCGCAATACCTCTGGTCGAACGGCGGCACGGATGAGAACATCACGGTGGGGACCGGTGACTACTTCGTGACGGTAACGGATGACAACGGCTGCTTCGCCAACTCGGACACGGTAAGCGTGCTGAGCGCGAACGATCCCCAGGCGGGCATCAGCAGCGACAGCCCGTCGAGCGTCTTCCCCGGCGCCATCGTGGTCTTCACGAATACGAGCACCATCGATGGCGGTACCATCGTCAGCGTGATCTGGACGATCGGCGACACGACCTTGGGAACGGGCACAACCTTGACGCAGCTCTTCGATACACCGGGCAGCTATCCCATCACAATCACGGTGACCACGGCGGACGGATGCACCGGCTCCTTCACCTACACGCAGATCGTGATGCCCACGGAGATCCAAGTGCCGAACGTCTTCAGCCCGAACGGTGACGGCAAGAACGACTTCCTGGAGTTCCCCGGTGTGGAGTACTATCCCAACTCGCGCCTGAGCGTCTTCAACCGTTGGGGGCAGGAGATCTTCACGAGCGCCAGCTACAAGAACACCTGGCGCGCGGCCGATGTGGCCGAGGGGACCTACTACTACGTGTTGAAGCTGGAGAACGGCAAGGAGTACACCGGGCATGTGACGCTGCTTCGCTGAGCGCGGAAGGTCGCGCCATCAACGCCCCGGTGTCAGCGGCATCGGGGCGTTGGTCTTTCCGGGAGTACCCCTCCCGGTATCTTCGCCCGCCCTGTTCCGTCAGGGGAAGATCCGCATGAAGGTCATCGACCATTTGAAACAGGCGAAGGGAACGTTGTTGTCCTTCGAGATCCTGCCGCCCTTGAAGGGCAAGGACATCCGCTCCATTTACGAAGGCATCGATCCGTTGCTGGAGTTCAAGCCGAGCTTCATCAACGTGACCTATCACCGCGAAGAAGTGATCTACAAGGAGCGCGGGCACGGGCTGCTGCAGAAGATCCGCCTGCGCAAACGGCCCGGAACGGTGGGTATCTGCGCGATGATCAAGGCCAAGTACGACATCGACACGGTGCCGCACCTGATCTGCGGCGGCTTCAGTCGGGAGGACACCGAGGACGCGCTGATCGAGCTGAACTTCCTGGGCATCGACAACGTGCTGGCCTTGCGCGGAGACGCGATCAAGAGCGAGCCGTCGTTCATCCCCGAACGCGATGGGCATGTGCATGCCGAGGACCTCATCCACCAGATCGCCGGACTGAACAAGGGCAAGTACCTGTATGAAGAAGAGCAGGAAGCCTCGCCTACGGACCTGTGCGTCGGTGCGGCCTGCTATCCCGAAAAGCACCAGGAGGCATTGAACCTGAGTACCGATATCGCCTACCTGAAGCGCAAGGTGGACGCGGGCGCGGAGTACTTGGTGACCCAGATGTTCTTCGACAACACGAAGTACTTCCGGTTCGTGGACCTGTGCCGTAATGAGGGCATCACCGTTCCCATCATTCCCGGATTGAAACCGCTCACAACGCTGAAGCACATCGCCTTTATCCCGAAGACCTTCTCGATCGACCTGCCGGACGCCTTCGCGCGCGACCTGGTGGCCTGCAAGACCGACGCGGACGTGAAGCGCGTGGGCATCGCTTGGAGCACGCAGCAGGCCAAGGACCTGAAGGAAGCCGGAGTGCCCTGCCTCCACTTCTACACCATGGGCAAGAGCGAGGCGGTGCGTTCCATCGTATCGCAGGTTTTCTGATGAGGGAGACAGGCATCCTTGCCTGTCCAGAAGCTACCTTTCTCTCCATGAGACCAGTCCTTCTATTGTCCGCGCTCGCTTGTTGCACCGCGATGCACGGCCAGCTCGGATACGACCACGCCGTGTTCGAAGAGACGCGTTGCGGTCACCAGCACATGCGTCCGGGGATGTTGCGCAGCGATGCGGTTCCCACGCGCGGGTATGACATGAAGTATGTGCGCGCTGATTGGACGGTGGATCCGAACGTGCGGGCGATCACCGGCACGGTGACACTGTACTTCCAGGCGACCTCAGCGCTCGACCAACTGGTGATGGACCTGAGCGACACGCTGTTGCTGGACGCGGCCAGCTATCACGGTGTACCTGTCGCAGCCACGCTGGAGCCCGGGGATGTGCTCACCATTCCCTTTCCGGATGAAGTGCCGGTGGGAACATTGGATTCCGTGACCGTGACCTATCACGGCGTTCCGCGCACGGAGGGCGGGTTCGGCAGCTTCGAGATCGGCATGCAACCCGACAGCAGCGCCGCGCTATGGACGTTGAGCGAACCGTACGGTGCGAAAGAATGGTGGCCGTGCAAGCAGGACCTGAACGACAAGATCGATTCGGTTGACCTCTACATCACGACACCCGCCGCATACCGTGCCGGGTCCAACGGGCTGCTGGTCTCCGAGGCCGACGAGGACGGCCTCACCACCTACCATTGGCGGCACAAGTATCCGGTCTCGTACTACCTGATCTCCATGGCTGTCGCCGACTACATCGTGTACACGCGCGACATCGTCATCGGAGCGGACACCATACCGATGCTCACGTACTCCTGGCACGACAACCCGGGAATGGCGGATGCGAACGCAGGTGATGTTGTCGGGCAGATGACGCTCTACAGCGAGTTGTTCGGGCTCTATCCCTTCGCGAACGAGAAGTACGGCCATGCGCAGTTCGGTTGGGGGGGCGGCATGGAGCATCAGACGATGACGAGCATGGGCGGTTGGAGCTATGAGCTGGCGGCCCATGAACTGGCCCATCAATGGTTCGGGGACAAGGTGACGTGCGGCAGCTGGGCGGACATCTGGCTCAATGAGGGTTTCGCGACGTACCTGCAGGGCATGTGCTATGAGTTCAACGTACCGGATTACTGGTACGGCTACAAGGCGGGGAAGATCGCCAGCGTGGTGGAAGAGCCCTGGGGGAGTGTCTTCTGCACGGACACCACGGATATCGGACGCGTTTTCAGCGGGCGGCTCACTTACAACAAGGGCGCCATGGTGCTGCACATGCTGCGTTGGGTCTGTGGCGACACGGCCTGGTTCCATGGTATCCGGAACTACCTGGACGATCCCGCATTGGCATACGGCAGTGCGCGCACCACCGACCTGCAAACACATTTGGAAACGACCAGCGGCCGGGACCTCGACGGTTTCATGGCCGATTGGTTCACCGGTGAAGGATACCCGACCTACACGCTCCCGTGGACGCAGGCTCAGGATGGCACCGTGTCGCTCACCCTGTTCCAGAGCCCATCGCATCCATCCGTCGACTTCTTTGAACTGCCCGTTCCTGTGCGCTTCAAGAACGCCGACATGGACACGACGGTCGTCCTGGACCATACGATCAACGGCCAACCGTTCTCCTTTGTCCTGCCGTTCCTGGCGGACAGCGCGTTGCTGGATCCGGACCTGCGCATCGTCAGCGGTCAGAACATCGTGACGCGCGTCGCAGACCTGTCCGAGGGCAGCACGGCGCTGGTGTTGTTCCCGAACCCCGCGAGCACCGCACTCACCATCCGGAGAAACGGATCGCACGGCAAGGCAACAATGACGCTGATGGATGAACTGGGGCGCGTGATGCACCGTGCATCCGCATTGATGACAGGCGACATGACGTTGGATGTCGGAGATCTTCCAGCTGGATGCTACATCATCTCCATGGACGACGGGAGCCGGGTCGTCCGTTCGCGCTTTGTAAAGGAGTGATCATTGGACTTCCCTCGTGATCCATCGGATCGCTATCACAACTCACCAGAGCTGTCACGGTGAGCTCACCGTGACAGCTCTTTGCCAATTGTGGATGAGGTCTATTTGAGGCAGGTTCCGACCGCCCCGTACCACGGATGGACCTCGTACTTCAGCTGTCCCACGCGCACGAAGGGGTCAGCCTTGAGGTAGCC
>JAGODO010000016.1 GCA_017998165.1 Flavobacteriales bacterium
GTCCAACAGCATCGGGCCGGCCTTGGGGCCATCGCCATATCGGCCGTCGGAGGTGATGAAGGAGTTGATGCCGACGTCGATACCGCTCCAATAGGTGAAGGTGTTCCGGCGTTCGCGGCGGGCATCCCGCAGATCATCCGTCAAGCTGTCCGCGCTGAGAACGGAGGACAGCTTCTTGGTACTGATGATGCGGATGACCTGGTGCTTCAGTTCGATGCGGATGGTGTCGTTGCCATCGTCATCGTTGTCCTTCACCTGGGCGTAGGCCCCGTGCTTGGAATTGAGGCCGAGTTCCAGTCTGTGCTGGTCCAGGCCACGCTCCGTGGTGGTATCGACGCGCGCCGTATCGGTCTGCGCGAACGAGGCGAGGGGCAAACAAACAGCGATGGCGAGGAGTTTCAAGGGCTTCATGCTTTGTGCGCCGTAGCGCGTTTTACTTGCCGTAGCCCTGCGAAGGCAAGGCGAAGGCGTTGTCTGCGGTGTTCTGCTCGTAGGACAGCGAGGCTGCCCGGTTTGTTACAGCCGCTGGCGAAAAATCATGGCGCAAAAAGAGCAGCCCCGGCGCGAGGGCCGGGGCTGCTTCAGGACGGATGGTCGGGACTACGCTTCCGGGCGGAACACGAAGCGCATGTGTTCGGTTTTCCAGGTCCCGGAGGGATTGTCGCCGATGTCGATGCGGTCCAGCTTGCGCAGCACGTAGGCGCGGAGTGCCTCATTTTCACTGGCGGCGGAGATCACCTCCACCTTTCCCGCGGAATTGATCACGAAGCTCACCTGCACTTCACCGTCCATCTCGCGCTTGCGCTCCATGAGCGGATAGGTGACGTACTGGTTGATCTGCTTCTTCAGTTCGCGCTCCTGGGCGGAAGGGACGTTCGCGCGCAGGGGGTCGGCGGGACGGGTGGCGTTGGCGGCCGTGAGGGCGGACATCACGGCGATCATCAGCAGGCTTCGGGTGAAAAGCGTTTTCATGGCGGTCGTCCTTTGGGTGCGTATGCTCATCGGACGCCCAAAAGTGCCGTGTTGTTACAGGCGATCCCGGATCCCGTGACGGAAGGTCCCCCGTCAGGGATGAGCGGCACACCTCCCCAGGGCACATCCGCAAAAGGAACGCCGCCCGGTGTGGGCGGCGTTCGCTATCGGGGGAAGCCCTCATCAAGACTCGGGATGGAACCTGAACCGGAAGTGACTGGTCTTCCACACACCGCCCGGGTTGGTCCCGATGTCCACTTTGGCCAGCTTCTTCAGAACGTACGCCTGCAAGGCGGTGTTGTTGCTCTGCGCGCCCGTCACCTTCACCTGGCCTTGCTCATCGACCACCAGGCTGACGATGACGTCACCGTCCATGCTTCCTGCGCGTTCCATCAGCGGATAGATGACCAGCTTGTCGATCTGGTGCTGGAGTTCCCGCTCCAGTGTGGCCGGGTTGTTCATATGGGCTTTCGGCACCGGGCCGATGGCACAGGCCATGCCTGCGATGAAGAGGATCGGGAAGAGGGCGGCTGAACGGAGGATGCTGGTTTTCATGATAAGGGTTGTTGTTCGGTTTCTGATCGTGTGACGGCCAAATGTGCGGGCATGTTACAGCCGCGCGAAGGCGGATCGTTCCAGCGGTAGACCTTCCGTGATGAACGGCGGACCGGGCCCTCCTGGCTTCCCTACATGTGGGTATGAAAAGCCCCGCGCCAGGGATCCTGGCGCGGGGCGTGGCGGCCTACGGAGGTACCCCTTACACCTCGGGCCGGAAATCGAACTTCATGTGGGTGGTCTTCCAGAGACCTTCGGGATTGCTGCCGATGTCCACTTTCGCCAGCATCCGGAGAACGTACTCGCAGAGCGCGGTGTTCCGGCTGCGGGCGCTGATGACCTTCACCTTGCCTTCCGTGTCGATCACGAAGCTGACGAAGACCTCGCCATCCATGTGGTGGACCCGCTCCATGAGGGGATAGGTGACATACTTGTCGATCTGGCGTTCCAGTTCACGTTCCATGGTCGCGGGAGCGATGGTGACTGCGGGAGCGACAGGTTCCGCTGCACGGACGGAACCGAGGGTGAACACCGTGGCGAGGGCGATCGCGAGGCGTGTGGCGGAGGTTTTCATGGCGAGGTGTTTTGTCCTGTTTCTGGTCGTGAGACGAACCTTGGGCGGCGACTGTTACAGTCCGAGGGTGATGGATCGATGAGCGGTTGATGGATGGTGATGAGCGGCGAAGTCCCTGTTTCCGGGCGCAAACAGCGAAAACAAAAGGAGCGTGTTCGTGAACGCCGCCACAACAAAACCCAAGGATCGTGAACGGCTCTACCGCGATCGCGTTATCGGCCCGTGCTGGCCGAGATGGCCAGGTTCTGACCGAGCCGGAGCTTCCAACCGCTGCGGGCGCCCTTTGCCCCCACGTCCACACGGCCCTTCCCGCCGGTAACGGCACCGATGGCCTTGTTCGCCATCGCGAGCGCATCGCTGCGGTCCAGACCGTTGGTCCGATCCTCGGAGTCCAGCACGCCATGCCGCACGGTATTGGCCAGCACGGTACCGATGGGCGTACCGCCCTCGTGAGCGGAACCGATCGATGCGGCAGTCACTTCACCTGCTCCTGTCGTCGGTACCGTCGGCGGTATCCCCTGGTCAAGCACCGGCGTTTGCGCCATTTCAGGTGCGGGCTGTTCCTGGTCAGGAGCCGGGGTTTCCACCAATTGTGGTTCCGGTGCAGGCGCCTCGATCGGAGCTGCGGGGACTTGCGGCGTGTTCAGGCGCTCCTCGTGTGGCGAAGACGCAGGCACATCCTTGCGTTCATCCTTGGCAGGTCGCGCGTCCGGTCCATGGCCGCTTTCCCCTTTGGGTTCCGTTGCGCTCTTCTCACCGCTCTCTTCAAGCTTCACGCCCGGTATGGTCGCATCGGGGCCTTGTGCCTTGGGCGCGGGCTGCACCGGCGGGGCGACGACCTCGACCTTGTGCTTCTCCGTCCCTGCGATGACGGGCTCATCACCGTTCTCCGTACGCATCACCCACCAAGCGAAGCCCAGCAGCAAGGCGATGCTCGCGGCCACGGCATAACGTTGCCACAGCACGATCACCCGGCCCTCCCTCTTCTTCAGCCCTTCCTTGCCCACGAAGACGATACGCCCGGCCTGAACCTTCGTGGCCTTGACCAGTCGTTCATCACGCCGGGCCTCGGGATGCACGGCCAGATAGTTCGCAAGCGCGCGCTGCTGTTCCTTGGACAGATCACCTTCCTGCGCGGCGATCAGGAATTCCGTGAGGCGATGTTTGTCCGGCATCCCCCGCGGTGGGAAATGCCGCTCGATGGAAGGCTTGTCCTCGAAGGGAACGGGGCGCGCATCCGACCGGCTGGCGCCGATGCGTTTCGCATCCTGTTCGAACTGCGGATGCTCATAGAGGAACTTGTCCAGTGCCTGGGTCTGCGCGGCATCCAGGTCGCCCTCCAGCCGAGCGATGAGGAAGTCGTTGATCCGTGCGGCGTCCGGCAGGCCGATGGGCGGCAGGCGCTTCTTCAGCGCGTCCTTTCCATCGAACGCCTCGGCGGCATCCCCCTCCAGTGCCGGCAGCCCGCTGCCATCCACGCTCAGATCGGGGTTCGCGGCCAGAAAGACATCAAGCTCGCGCTCCTGCGCAGGCGTGAGGTTGCCCTCGATGCGATCGAGCAGCCAAGCTTCGTATGCAGTGCGGTCCAGCTTCAAAGCACGATCTCCAGTTTGCCGATGAACTCCTTGAGCGCGGTGCGGCCGCGATAGATGTACACTTTCACCTGCGTCAGGTTCAGGCCGGTGAGTTCGGCGATCTCCTCATAGGTGTAACCCTCCAGGTCGCGCAGCAGGATCACCGAGCGCTGCACCTCGGGCAACGTTGCCAAGCCCGCATCGATGATGCGCTTCAGGTCCGGCTGTGCGCCTTCGCTGGTGAACGCGAGATCCTCGTGGTGTTCTTCCATGCGTGTGCTCCGCTGGCCGCGGCGCACCGCATCCACCATGATGTGGTGCGCCGTGGTGAAGAGGTAGCTCTTGGCCTTGGTCGCGTCCACTTCCTCCACCTTCTGCCAAAGCCGCGCGAAGCTCTCCTGCACGACATCCTTCGCCGTATCGCTATCGCGCAGGTGTTTCAAGGCGAACCGGTACACGCCATCGCTGTGCATATCCACGCAGGTATTGTAGTCGTGCAGGGTCAAAGCGCCGGGGAATTGCGCGCGGGGCTGTCAGGTTGAGCGTAGGACATCGAGCGGTAGGCGAAAGTTACAGATGGTTCACGGAGGCATTCTATCGCACGCCTACCTTGCCCATTGAACCCACCATCCATGCGCTCCCCTGTTGGTCCGCTGATCACCCTCACCTGGCTGTCATCCGCGCAGCTCTGTGCCCAATTCAGCGGCCCCGTTCCGATCTGTCGGTCAGAGATGGGGCAGCCACAACGCGTGCGGGCCTGGGATGTGGACCTGGACGGGGACAAGGATCTGCTGGTGGCCAGTTCGGCCAGCTTGGTTTACGCTCATCATTCACGATGCCAGTTGGCCCTTTTCCGCAACGACGGATCAGGCGCCTTCGGTCCGTTGGAGGTGGTGGACAGCGCGGCCAGCGACATACAAGAGTTCGTGCTGGGAGACCTGGATATGGATGGCGACAGTGACATTGTGGCGACCTCCACCACCGTGGGGCTCGCCTACGAGGGCAAAACGTTCTGGTATGAGAACCTCGGGGGAGGTTCGTTCGGTACCGCTGAAGTGATCACCGCGAACGAGGAGATACACCAGGGATTCCTGGCGGGATGCGACGTGGATGGTGACGGCGACCTGGACGTGGTGGATGGCAGTTACGGCCTCTACTGGCGCGAGAACAATGGTGATGGCTCCTTCACGAACACCCACGAGATCGATCCTTCCGGCCTGGTGACCACCGCGACCATGGCGGACCTGGACAACGACGGGGATCCGGACGCGCTCTATGGCATGTCCACCGAGCAGGACGTTTTTGCCAAGATCAACAACGGGGCCGGGGTGTTCACGGGCAATTGGCTCATCTACGAAGGGGGCTTCTCCGGGGACCGGGTCACCAGCGCGCTCGCTCCTTTGAACACCGGAAGCACGCCGGACCTGGTGACCTGTCCGCAGCTCGGCGGAGCGCTCATGACCCACCTGTACCAGAGCAACCTGTACTATGTCTTCGCGGACACCGTGGCGCCGAACGCCAAGTTGTTCGAGCTGGTGGACATCGACAACGATGGCCGTCTGGACATGCTCGGCAGCATTCCCAACAACGGCGTAGGCTGGTGGCGCAACCTCAACAGCGGCCTCTTCGGCCCCTTCAACCAGTTCGTCGCGGGCACCTCGAACTACGAGGACGCCGAGTGGGTGGACCTGAACGGTGATGGCGCTCGTGACCTTGTCCGTGCCGCGGGTTATTCCGACCAGGTGAACGTCTTCCTGAACGATGGGGGCAACACCTTCAGCGCAGCGGACGACCTGTTGTATGCGATCAGCCAGATGCGTACGGTCGCGTTGGCCGATATGGACGGTGATGGTGACCCGGACCCGATCTACCCGGCGGATGGCCCGAACAGGGTGTGCTGGCGCGCCAATGATGGTGCGGGGAACATGGGGCCGGAACAGTCCATGGGGCCGCTCCCGCGCAATGCCGCATCGATGGAAATGGTGGATCTTGAGCCCGACGGCGACCTCGACCTGGTGATCAGCACCGGACTGCACCTGCTCGTCTTCGTCAACAACGGCCAAGGCACCACCGTTGCACCCATCACGGTGGAGAGCATTTCCGGCTTCGGCAGCGTCCTGAGCTTTTCCGTTGGCGATCAGGATGGCGATGGAGACCAGGACCTCTTCGTGGGGAACACCGTGGACAGTACGCTGCGCTGGTGGACGAACAACGCGAACACCTTCACACCAGGCACCCTGATAAGCGACGCGTTCACCTACCCAAGGCGTTTGCGGTGCGGTGATGTGAATGGTGACGGCTGGGTGGATGTGGCGGCCATCGCGACCCTGCCCGACTCGATGATCGTCGCATTGAACGATGGCAGCGGCGCTTTCTCCCCCACCGCGCACTATACGCCCATCGAGGACGGTTTTTTCGCGGAGCTTTTCCTTGAAGACCTGGACCTGGACAACGACCGGGACATGCTGGTCATCAATCCGTATGAGCTCCTCGCCTATGACAACCCCGGATCCGGGATCTTTGGGGCACCGGTGCATATCGCCTATGTGAGCGGCGGCGCGGAGTCCACCAAGCTGATGGACGTGGATGCGGATGGTGACCTGGACCTGGTTCTCGGCGGCTACCTCGGCATGAACCTCGGACATCTGCGCTGGATGGAGAACCTGGGCGGCCTCCAGTTCGGTGATGTGATCACCATTCCGACCACGTTGATGGGCGAGACCGCGCAGGCGACCGGGGATATCAAGGGTGATGGGCTACCGGACATCCCCTCCGGTTCGGCGCGGGAGGACCGGCTGGACTGGTATCCCAACCACATCGATCAGACCGTATCGGTATCGGGGCACGCGTTCCACGATCTCGACTCGAACGGTGTTGCCGGCCCGGATGACCCCGCCCTGGCCTATGAACCCGTATGGACATCGCCCGATGTCGGAACGATCCACACCGGCAGCGACGGGGACTTCCATTTCTACCTGTTCAACGGGGATCATGAACTGGGCATGTACGCGCCATCCCCATCCTGGACGCTGAGCACCGATAGCGCCAGCTACCAAGTGTCCATTTCCACAGGAGCTCCATCGGTCCAAGGGCTCGACTTCGGGTTCAAGATCATCGGGGCCGTCCCCGAGCTCGCCACGGCGATGAGCATGAACAATGATGGGTGCGACCTGCCTCATCCCTTGTTCATCGACCTGCACAACACGGGCACCGTCGCCACGCACGGGACCGTTCATCTCCATCTTGATACGCTCTATTCCTTCACGAGCAGCACGATCGCGCCGGATTCCGTGGTCGGCCAGGATGTCTACTGGTCGTACGCGGACCTCGAGGTCGGTCAATGGCTCGCGTGGCAGTCGACCATCCATACGCCCGGCGTCGATCATCTCGGCGAGGGGTACACGCACGGCTTGGAAGTCTCCGCGATCAGCGATGTCGGCGTGGACAGTCTCTTCTCCACCACGCATGAAGGCATCGTCTCCTGTTCGTATGACCCCAACGCGAAACAAGTATCCCCCGTCGGCTTCGGCGCAGCGGGCTATGTGGCTATCGACCAGTCGCACCTCACCTACACGATCCATTTCCAGAACACGGGCACTGACACGGCGCAGACCGTTGTACTGCGCGACATGCTCGATCACCGCCTGGTGCATGATCAGCTGGAGGTGATCGCCAGCTCCTATCCCTTCGTGCTGGGGATCCAGGCGGATGGCGAAGCGGCGTTCACCTTCGAGAACATCAACCTGCCCGACAGCGGCGCCGATCAGCTCGGTAGCCAGGGTCACGTGGTCTTCCGGCTATCGCTCGAGGAAGGTCTCCCCTCAGGCACATCGATCACCAACACGGCGGACATCCACTTCGACAACAATCCGGCGGTAACCACCAATACGGTACGCACCACGCTTCGGGACTGCTCGCTGTTCCAGCCCTGGGTCGTCGAGGAACCGCCGTTCGTTCTCAACACGGTCCTCGATGCGCTCTCCTACCAATGGTACCTGAACGACGAGGCCATCACCGGCGGTGCGGGCCCGGCGTGGTTCGCGCAAACCGATGGAGAATACACGGTGGTCGTGACCGATACGACCGGCTGTACCACGACCGCCGGACCATATGCCATCAATGGTACCGGCATCACGGAGGAGCCTGCTCAACGGATGATCGCCAGGCCGAACCCCTTCTCGGACCGGTGTGAGGTCGTCTTCAGCGAGCCTGTTGGAACGGACGCCATGCTCGTGCTGATGGACGTCACCGGCAGAACACAGCGGATCATCCGGGGCACCGGCACGCGCGGCATCACCATCGAGCGGGGCACACTGGCCGCCGGCATCTACCATGCACGGCTGATCGACCACGGGTCGCTCGGCGCCGGCCTCCACCTCGTCCTCCGCTGATCCATCATCGCGTGTTGGCCGGACCGGAGAAGTGGTACACGTCGGGAAGGATGCTCCCGTTGCTCATCGGTATCAACGCGCTCGCGCTCCTGCTTTTCCGCCATTTCGTTTCCCTGGACGGCCCGATGCACTTGTTGCACGCCGCGGTCCTGCGCGATGCGCTATCGGGAAAGGTCCGGGCAACCGAGGGCATGTGGGTGGACGCGGCGGGTCTGGACCTGAACTTGGGCGACCTGTTGCTCATCGGCCTGTCCGGTGTGGTGCATCCGTTCTTCCTGCACAAGCTGTTCGCGGTGGTTGCGGTCACGGTGTTGTGTCTCGGTGCATGGTGGCTTGCGCGCGCTTATGGCAAGGATCCGAACGCGTCGTGGCTCCTGATCCTGCCCGTGGCCTTCGGATTCGTGCTTGTGCTGGGCTTGTTCCATTTCATCATCGCGGTCGGCATCGCGTTCGGTCTCTGTGGCTGGTGGGCATCGCTGCCGCGCGTTCGTTGGCGGGACCTCTTGATGCTCCTGTTCGGCTGCGCGGTCTGCACGTTCGCGCACGAGGCCGGTGGCGCGTTGACGCTCCTGCTGGTCGGCATGCATGAACTCGTGCTGCGCTCGTGCGGAGCCGATACGTGGCGTGCGCGATGGTCCGGTCTGCCGATGAGGCTCCCGACCACGCTCGGCGTATCGGGCGCGCTGCTCGGCGTGGTGATCCTGGCGGTGCGATTCTCCTCGTCCCCCGTACCGCAACATGAGGAACACCGTCCGCTGGTGGAGCTGCTCACACTGCGCCCGCTGCTCCTCCTGGACAGCGTGCGGGAGCTGCCCTTCCGCATCGCGCTGGGGTCCGTACTCCTCGTGTTGATGGCCGTAGCGCTGTGGTCGCGTCGGCAAGCGCGGACCCTGAAGCCGGGCGATGCCCTCCTCATCAACGCCATTGTGCTCCTGCTCGCCTCCCTCATCCGCACACCGCGGACGGAGCTGCTCTACATTACCGATCGCGCGCAATGGCTCGCGCTTTTGCTCATGGCCTGCTGGCTCGGCGTTCAACGCCTTCCGCGAGCGCTCATGCCCATCGTAGCGGTGGGCCTCGTGTCGCTGCATGCGGTGCGCCTGGTCTACATCGAACGCCGCATGCACAGCCTGGAAGAGCCCGACCGTGCGGTGATGTCCGCCGCGCGTTCGCTCGAGCCCGGCGCCTTGGTGGTGCCCGTGGTGCTGGACGTCCACTGGCTCGCACGCCACCGCCCGGCCTATGCCACCATCGGCCATGATGGTATCCTCCTCACTGGAAGGGATCATTTGCGTTTCGTATGGAAGACGCCACCTGCCGTGTATCTGCGCGTCCATATCCAGTCGCCCGAGAACGACTGGGACTGGGTCGGGAAGCACATCCGCAAAGGCATCGCCCCTGAACTGCGGCACATATTGGTGCTGGGCGCCAAGGACAACACCGCGCCTCCTGCGTGGATCAAACTGCATCACACGCTCGAAGAGGACTATGTACTGGCAAACGACCAAGGCTATGCGCAGGTATGGACCCGGAAGAAGACGCCTTGAGGAGCGCGCTGCTTCTACCGGTCAGGTCCTGCGCTCCAGGACTTCTGCGAACCACGGATGCCTCCGGATCTACACGAACACACGGCCATGTCGCGGAGATCCCCGTGATAGAGGTCGTCCATCGATCATCTTTGCCGTACGCCTCCCGAACCATGCGACTTTCCATCATTCCCGTGCTCTCGCTTATCTCCTTGGCCCCCGCCGCATCCGCCCAATTCGGTCCACTCCGGCTGGTGGCCCGCACCGAAGTGCATGGGCCGCGATACGCCACGGTGGATGACCTGGACGGCGATGGTGACAACGACGTGGTCGTCGTCGCCCAGGATGGCTCGCTACGGCTCTATCGCAACGATGGCACGGGCGATATGGGTCGGGCCGAGGACGCCGGTTCCATCCATTGGCCGGATGCCTTGCGCTTCATCGACTTCGACGAGGATGGCGATGTGGACGTGCTCGGCGGAAGCCGCTTCTACGAGCATCCCGACACCGTCTATTGGGCCAGCAACGATGGCACCGGGCATTTCGCGCCGGCCGAGGTCGTAGCCTATGGGTCGTATTACATCTACGATGTGGATGCGGCGGACATCGATGGCGATGGCGACCTGGACATCCTCACGGCGAGCGAAGGCGATCATCTGTTCGCGTGGTACGCCAACGACGGAACCATGGTCTGCGGCCCACCACAGGACATCGACACGGACCACATCAGCCCACGGCGCATCGCGACCGGCGACCTGGACGGGGACGGGGACATGGACGCGGTGCTCGGTACCGGCTATGACAATGACCTCACCTGGTATGCCAATGAGGGAGGTTCATTCTCCGCAGGACAGGAGCTCTACACCTTTTCGAACGCCGTGGTGGACATCCTCGTCGATGACGTGGACGGTGATGGCGATGCGGACGTGCTCGCCTCAGCGGGCAGTCCCGGCATACGCGAGTTCATCAACAACGGTACAGGCGACCTGAGCGCGTCGGTCGAGCTACCGGTCTCCGCTTCAACGGCGTTCGGTCTGGAGGACATCAATGGCGACGGGCACCGTGACCTGTGGGGGCTTGGAAGCGCATTGGAGTGGAGCCCTGGCGATGGCAATGGCAACTTCACCGGTGTCACCGACGGCATGTCCGGCACGGGGGTCACCATGACCTTCGCCTGCATCGGGGATCTGGATGGCGATGGGGGGAACGACCTGATCTCGACCTGGAGCGAATTGGACGAGGTCTGGTACATCCCGAATACGGGCAACGGGATCTTTCCCGCCGTCCCCACGATCTTCTCCCAAGCGATGAACACGGTGCGCGTCCTGCGGTCAGCGGATGTGGATGGCGACGGCGACCTGGACGTGGTGGCGAGTTCACAAGGCGACCATCGCGTGGTTTGGCTGGAGAACACCGCCGGACCGACCTGGCCGGAGCACCCTTTGCTCGAGCTCTATGAGTACTGGGTGAGTGACTTCGTGTGCATCGATGCGGAAGGCGACGGCGACATCGACCTGCTGGCGAACATCCGGAGCGCGCTCAACTATGGCGATATGCACTGGCTCATCAACGACGGCCTTGGCCATTTCGCGCTGGGCGCCCTGGTGGACGAATTCTCCGACGGCGGGCACCTGGGCTTGAAGGACCTGGACCAGGACGGCCTCGTGGACATCCTGTACTACTACAGCAGCGTGAAGTACATGCACGCATTGCCGGGGGGCGGCTTCGAGGCGCCGGTCTGGCTGGGAAGTTCGCTGGCGTTCTACGCCGGCGATGCCGGGGACATCGATGGGGACGGTGATATGGACATCGTGGGCCAGGTGAACAACCCTGCGGGCGTGGCCTTCCTGGAGAACGACGGGAGCATGCAATTCGCCGATGCGCAATTCATCGAGGAGGGTGTGTCGCCCACCGCGGTGCGCTTCGGTGACGCCGATGGTGATGGGGACCAGGACGTCTTCACCTCAGGCAGCTACGAGCATGGCCTCACCTGGTACGAGAACGACGGGGGCTTCTTTCTCGAGCAGCATGTGCTGGGCGAGAGCGCCATGGAGTATTACCAGGCCACCTTCACGGTGGAGGACCTCGACGGCGACGGCGACGTGGACGTGGCGGTAAGCGGCAACCAGCAGTACGAGCCTTCACGCTACTTCGCCAATGATGGCAGCGGCGACTTCGGTGCGCCGATATCCCTCTCTCCCGGCCATGGCGATTGCTTCGCGTTGTGCGCGTCCGACTTCGACGGTGATGGCGACAAGGACATCGCCCAATCGCTCGACGCGAACTCCATCTGGATCACGCTCGGCTATGCGGGCAGCCCCTGCCAATTGAGCGGTCGCCTCTACTTCGATGCGAACGGCAATAACCAATATGATACCGGTGAGCCCGGTCTTCCCGGCGCGCAACTGGTCATCGACCCGCCCGCCGCTGCTCCTGTGGTGAACGCGGACGGCTCGTGGTCCGTGCTGGCCGATGCGACCACCTATTCCATCACGGCCATCCCACCCGGCACCGACTACCTGGCCGTGGCACCCGATTCCTACCAGACCACCTTGACTTCCGGCGAACCCGTGCAAAGCGGGCTCGACCTCGGCTTCACCACGGCCACGCCCGCACCGCAGGTGTTGGCGAACGTGACCACCTCCTTCCTCACTTGCACCGGCCAGGCACCGCTGTGGGCCACGGTCACCAACACAGGCAATACCCTCCTGAGCGGTACGGCCAAATTGGGCATCGACCCGCTGCTGAACTACGCGAGCGCGGTCCCTGTCCCGGACGCGGTGAGCGGCGACACGCTCCTGTGGAACTTCGCTGAGCTCGGACCCGGTGCGTCCTTGACCTATGCGGTGTTCGTCGTGATGCCCGGAGCACCCTCCGCCGGCGACACCGTGGTGCACGGTCTCCACATCGAGGCCGGTGTGAGCGGTGGCGGACCGATACCCGCTGTTGTGGATCAGGTCACCGACACGATCACCTGTTCCGGCGAGGCGAACACCAAGGTCTCCGACCCGGTCGGTGAGGGCGAATTCCACCTGATCCCCACGGAAACGCCCTGGCTCGATTATACCATCGCCTTCAGCAACACGGGCACGGCACCGGCGAACACCGTGGTGGTGGAAGACCCGCTGCCTCCGTACCTCGACGTGTCGGGCCTGCAGGTGCTCGGCGCATCGCATCCGTTCACCATGAGCGTGGTGGAGAGCGACGAGACCACGCCCGTGGTGAGCTTCCATTTCACGGGGATCGACCTGCCGACCAGCACGCAGAACCCGGCCGGCAGCCAGGGCTTCGTCACCTTCCGCATCCCGGTGATCAACGCGGAACTCCACCATGGCTACCAGTTCTACAACCAGGCGACGATACACCTCTACGGCGATGGCGCGCTCGAATTCCAGGTGAGCACCTGGGTTTCCGTCGCCGTGTGCGATGAGATCGAGGTGCCCATCCTCTTCGGGACGTGGGGCGGCGACTACATGTACACCACCTACGAGGAGACCCCTTGGACCTTCATCTCCTACCAGTGGTACCTGAACGGCGAACTGCTGGAAGGACAGAACGCCTACATGATCTATCCCCAGGTGAGCGGCAGCTACACCGTGGAGATCACCGACCTCTATGGCTGCACGGTGATGAGCGCACCCTACAACTATGTCATTACGGGCATCTCCGGGTCGACGAAGCCCGCCTTCGCCTTGGTGCCGAACCCGGCGACGGATGCCGTTCGCGTCGTCGGCCCGGGCGATCTGGTCCGTTCGTTGGAACTGCTCGACGCCTTGGGCCGCGTGGTGGCAAGGCGCACGGTAGCGAACACGCAGGACCTGCTCATACACCGGGATGACCTGCCGGCCGGTTTGTACACGCTGCGCCTGATGGACCGCGACAGCCGGGTGATCGCCTCCGATCGATTCCTCTTCCAGTAACAGAACGCACATGCTCCGCTACCTCCTGCTCTTCCCGTGTGTGACCGGTCTCCTGGTCGCACGCGGTCAACAGTTCAGCGCGTACAAGCCGCTGAACTTCCCCGAGGCCGCCAACGTGCAGGATGTCGTCGCGGGGGACCTGGACAACGACGGCGACCCCGACATCGTGATCGGTACGGACGGCGGCCATGTGAGCGCATGGTTCAATGAGGGTGGCGGCGTCTTCGGCGCCCACGTGCGGCTGGCCGAGGCCGGGCGCGTGTACCAGGTGAAGCTGGTAGACCTGGACAGCGACGGCGACCTGGATGTGACGTACGTGAACTGGGGCACGCCGGACGCCGCGTGGTGCGAGAACCTCGGGACCGGCAGCTTTTCGCCGCCCCAGACGCTGGTGGACGAGATGGCCGCCAACACGGCCTGTTCGCTCGACTGGGCCGACGTGGATGCGGACGGTCACCTGGACCTCTTCCTCTCCAGCTACATCAACGGGATAGTGGCCTGGTACCGCAATGACGGGAGCCAGCACTTCGGCCCGCGCGAATCCATCGTCAGCTGCCCATACGCTTGGGTCTGTGCCGCGGCCGACATGGACGACGATGGGGATGTGGACATCGTGACGGCCGGTGACGGCATTTCCTGGAGGGACAACCAGAACGACCACTTCACCGGCACGCTGCCTTACAACGGCGGCTACATCGCCACGCAGCTCAACGACGTGCGCGGCATGGTGCTCTACGATTGGAGCAGCGATGGTTACCCGGACATCTTCGTGGCCGAAGAGTGGAACGACCGCGTCGTTCGCTACACGAACGACGGTACGGGCAACTATTCCTTCCTGAATTACGTGACCGACTACGCGACCGACCTGCCGGGCGTGGAAGCCCTCCGCCTGCTGGACCTGAACGGCGACGGCTACGAGGAGCTCGTCGCGGCGGTCAGCGACGACAACAGCATCCGCTTGCTCTCCGGCGGGGGCAGTGGCTATACCGTGGTCGCCGACGTCATGGGTGCTTCAGGCATGGCGGTAGCCGACTTCAATGGCGATGGCCTCACCGACCTGGTGACCGCCGCAGCGGATGCCGGCGAGGTGGCCGTGTACGCCGGCGACGGCAACTACGGATACACGCTCCTCCAGACCCTCACCGAAGTCAGCGGCACCGTACTCGACGTGGCCGTTGCCGACCTCGACGGTGATGGGCGCAACGACATCGTGGAGGCCTTCTATGGCGCCGAGGTCATCGGTTGGAAGCGCAACCTGGGTGGCGATGAATTCGGGCCGGTGCAGGTGATCGACGACGCGACCCCCGGTGTGCAGCGTTTCCTCCCGCGCGACGTGGACAACGATGGTGACCTGGACGTGGTGGCGTCCTTCTACCAGGACCGTATAGTGTGGTACCGGAACAACGGGAGCGGCGTTTTCACCACCCCGCTCATCATCACCAACACCTTCGGGCCGGGCGATGAGTTCGACATGGGCGACTTCGATGGCGATGGCGACCTGGACCTCGCGGCCTGCGATGCGTCCGCGAGCAGCATCGTCCGGTTCGAGAACCCGGGCAACGGCAATTTCGAACCACCCGTCGCCGTGACCACCAGCCAGTCGAACGTGCGCAACCTCGTTTGCGCGGACGTGAACGGCGATGGGGTGGCCGACATCGTCTTCTTCAAGGAATACACGGGCGGAACCATGGTCTGCTTGAACGATGGCAGCGGCACGTTCGCGACCCCGGCCATCGTACACCCGGGCCTTTCCCAGTTGTACGAACTGACGGCCGGCGACCTGAACGGCGATGGCTGGGACGATGTGGTCATCGCCCGGGGCACCACCCCCTCGCTGCTGTGCATGGGCAGCAACGGCGATGGCACCTTCACCGCGCTCGATACCGCCGATGTGGGAGAGGGCATCCTCTACGGCTCACTGGACATCGCGGACATGGACGGTGATGGCGCCCAGGACCTCATCGCCGGGGCCACCAACCTGGACTATCTGTTCAAGTGGTTCGCGAACGACGGCACCGGGCACTTCCCCACAAGCGATACCATCGACGTCGGGTACAACGCCGCCGGCTGGGACGCGGCCGACATGGATGCGGACGGCGACCCCGACCTGCTCGTGGCATATGGCGCCGACCTGCGCTGGTACGAGAACTTCATCGGCAGTCCGTACACGGTGAGCGGCCACGTGTACCACGACGCGGACGGGAACGGCACCTTCAGCGGCGGCGATGCGGCCTTCCCCGGAACGCCCGTACTCTGCGACCCGTCAGCCAGCGTGCCGTACAGCGGTGCGGACGGATCCTACCTCTTCCATACCGACCCGCAAGCCTACACCCTGAGCACCCCGCCTCCGCATCCGTGGTGGCAGCTCGCTTCTTCGCCCGCTACCTACAACGTTGAACTCACCGAGCTGGCCCCGACGGCGGAGAACATCGACTTCGGCTTCGCGGCGGCCTATGATACGCTGGTGGTCTCGGTCACCAGCACCTCCGCCCCGTTGCGCTGTGACGTCCCCTACATGCGCTGGCTCGACCTGGTGAACAGCGGCACGCAGGAGGCGGTGGTCCAGCTGGATTTCGTGCCGCAGGCCGCGGAGACCATCCTCAACGTGGAACCGGCCCCCGACCAGACCATCGGCACCATCCTCCGGTGGAATTTCACCCTGCCCCTCTTCGGAACGAAGCACATCGCCCTGCTCGCCGAGAACAACTCGCCGCCCTTCCTCCAGCTGAAGGATTCGGTGCATGCGCACATGACCGCGCCCGGCATCACCTTCAACTATTCCTTGACCCACCTGCGCAATGTCCTCTGCGCCTTCGACCCGAACGACAAGCAGGTGGAGCCGGAGGGCTACGGTGAATACGGCGCCATCGACATCGACACCGAGCGCCTCACCTACACCGTACGCTTCCAGAACACCGGCACCGACACCGCCTTCACGGTGATGGTGCGCGACCGCTTGAACGAATGGCTGGACCCGGCCGGCATCCAAGTGCTGGGCTCCTCGCACCCGCTCACCTCGCTCAATGTGGAGAACGACGGCGAGGCGGTCTTCCGTTTCGAGAACATCCTGCTGCCGGACAGCAACGTGAACGAACCGGCCAGCCACGGCTACGTGGTCTTCAGCATCGGCGTGCGGCCCGGTGCGCCGGACGGCACGGCCATCACCAACAACGTGGACATCTACTTCGGCGAGAACGAGGCGGTGACGACCAACACCGTGCTGAGCACCCTGGTCGATTGCTCCGATTTCGGGGCCAGCATCACCTGGCTCGATGGGGCCACGCTCCTGGCCAGCGACGGCCTGCACTATCAATGGTACCTGAACGGCGAAGCGCTGCCGGACGATACCGCACAACTCCTCATCATACCACAACTGGGGGAATACACCGTGCAGGTGACCACCGCCTACGGATGCACCGCGCTCAGCGATCCATTCGCCGCGCTCAACACCGCCATCGCGGAGGAGGGCGGCCGGCGCATGGCCATCGTGCCGAACCCGATGGGCGATCGGTCGCGCGTGCTCCTCAGCACCCCGCCGCCACCGGGGGCCGCCTTGTGCATCCTGGACATGCACGGGCGCATCGTGCGCACGGAACGGACGGCCGTGCAAATGACCACCCTGCAACGCAACGGACTGCTTCCGGGCATGTACACGATATGCCTTATGACGGAAGGTCGCCGCCTGGCCAGTGCGCGCTTCATCGTGGAGTGAGGCGGCCGGCACTCGGGAACTTCAGACACCGGAACGGCCGGCGTACACCTGACCAGTCCCGTTCATCGGGATCGTTCGCGTACCCGTGCTCCTGTGGTACTGATCCGACCTATGGAATCGCCGCCCCCTTCCTTGCCCGAAACGGGCCATTGCGCCCCAATGCCCCAGCCGGCTCGCGCCTGCGGTCCTCCGAAGGCCGCGCTGGCATTGCCCCGCCTTGGTAACGGTGCTACGGTACGCGCTTTCGATGGAGCAGGCGAACATGCTCCGCGCCACGCACATCCATGGACACATTCCGCTGGTGTTCCTGCTCATGGCGGCAAGCACCGCATCGGCACAGGAGTTTGAACGTGCTCCCGACGAGCGCGGGCCGTCGGATCCCATAGGCCACCTGGGCAATGGAATGCGGACCCGGACCACGGCGCGTGTGAACGCCCGCTTTGAAACCACGACGACCGACCGGCAGGCCGACTTCGATCGCGTGGTGACCTCAGCCCGAAATGGATACCTGGTACAGGTTACTGACCGGGGTGGGGTGCTCCGCATGGCGGGGGCTTGCCTGGATGCGCTGGCCCTGGTCTTCCACGGGCCGTTCCAGTACTATGATCAACACGGTACCCTTCGCTCGGAAGGCAGCTACGCGCACGGCGTGAAGACCGGCACATGGCAGCGCTACGATGAAAGCGGGCTCGCGATGCCGGACAAGGAATATGACGGGCTCGACCGGGAACACGAAGCGGTGAAGCTGGGCCTGGTGAGCCTCAGTGGTGGACCGGACATGACAGGGCCCAAGTGAAGGGTCCGGTGCATGGATAGCGGGGCCTGTTCAGCAGGATCGGCCCGCAATGGATGGACAGAAGCACAAGCACATGGACTACACGCAGAGCAGGACGACCCAAGACACATGGCGCACCGTGACCCTCGTGGTCGTGGCCGTGTGCATAACGATGATAGCGGCCGTGCCCGCCTTGTTGGTGCCCGAAGCGATACGGGAGTGGTACACCACGCTGGAGCATCCGTCCTTCGCTCCCCCTAACGGGTTGTTCGCACCCGTTTGGATGGCGTTGTACTGGATGATGGGGATCGCTGCCGGGCTGGTCTGGGCCACGCAGAACAATGCGGCGGTGCGGGGAGCGCTCGTCCTGTACGGGATGCAGTTGATGTTGAACGCCGCATGGACCCTGGTCTTTTTCGGGCTTCATGCGCCGCTCGGGGCCCTGGTGGTCATCCTTGTTCTGCTCGCGCTGATCATCCTGACGGTGCGGACCTTCTTCCCGATACATCGCACGGCGGGGTGGTTGCTGGTACCTTACCTGCTTTGGGTGGCGTTCGCCACGGTACTCAACGCCGCGTACGTGTGGCTGAACTGAAACCGGCCCGACAAACGAAGCCCCGCCCCCCGGCGCCAAGGTTCACCGAACATGATCACAACGAATCTCCCCGCCTTCATCGACCTGCTGAACGGTTTGTGCGACGTGCAAGTGCATGACAGTATGGACGGCATCGAACTGCATATTGCGAAACCGGTGAACGTGGAAGAGATGGACGACCTGGTATGCGATGCGCTCTTCGTCGACCCCATCAGCCGCACAGAAGGACCGCTCGCATGGACGATCAACCTGTGGAAGCGGGACGACCTGCGGACAGCCTCGGACATGCGCGTGGTGGGCAACGGCATCACCAGCAGGTACGAGATGTTGCTGAACGCATGAGGAAGCACCTGCACCTTCACCGGTGAAGAATAAAGGCTCCAGGATGGGGCTTTCGCCGTTCAGGTCATCACCTCATCCGGCGGGAGTGCACCGAGCAACGCGAGTATGTCCTCACTGGGGATGGGTTTCACCAGATGGTGATCGAAGCCCGCCGCTGTGGACTTGTGCCGATCCTCATCCTGGCCCCAACCGCTCAGCGCGATGATCAGGGCCCGTTCGCCCCAAGGCGTACCCCGCATGAGCCGACAGGCGGAATAGCCGTCCATCACGGGCATACCGAGATCCATCAGCACCACCTGGGGCAGAAGCGATGCACCTACCTGAAGCCCCTCTTCCCCGTTGTGCGCTACGCGCACCTCATGGCCCAACTTTCTCAGCAACATGGCCATCATGGTGGCGGCGTCCACGTTGTCATCCACGACAAGCACGCGTTTCGGGCCCACCTTTTCGGGATCCGTGTTCCGGCCCTGGGCCTTTGCTTGCCCATGCACGCGGGAAGCCAAGGGGAGGATAACGGAGAAACTGCTGCCCTTTCCCAAGCCGCCGGATCGCGCCACGATGCGCCCGCCATGCATGGTCACGAGGTGTTTCACGATGTTAAGCCCGATGCCGAGCCCGCCTTGCACCCGGTCGCTTGTGCGTTCCACCTGCGCGAACATGTCGAACACCTTCACCAACTGATCGGGCGCGATACCGATACCGTTGTCTTCAACGGCGACCGTCGCCTCGTGGTCGCTCATGTCCACGCGGACCGCGATCGCGCCACCCCGATCGGTGTACTTGGCCGCGTTGTTCAACAGGTTGTTGAACACTTGGGCCAGTCGCATGGCGTCGCCATCCAATAGTACGGGCCGCTCGGGCAGGTCCAACACGAGCGTGTGCCCTTGTCTTTCCACGAAAGGACGGGCGGCCTCCACGGCCTGCTCGAGCAGCGTTCGCAGGTCCAAGCGTTCCTTGCGCAGTTCGATCGCCCCCCGCGAGATGCGGCTGAGGTCCATGAGGTCGTCGATCAACAGTACCATCTGGTCCAGCTGTCGCTTCATCATGCTGTGCGCCTGGTCCCACACGGCCTTGTCCTGCTGGGCCAAGGTCAGCACCTCCAACCCGTTGCGCAGCGGGGCCAGTGGGTTCCGCAACTCGTGCGCGAGCGTTGCCAGGAACTCGCTTTTGCGGCGGTCCACTTCCGCGAGGTCCTTGGCGGTCTGTTCCAAGGCCAGCTGCATTCGCTTGCGCTCGGTGATGTCGTAGAAATAGCAGACCACGCCGAATTGCCCATCCGGCAAAGTGATGCGCTCGATCTTCCAGTCGTAGGTTTCGACCGCATCGATGTCGACGCGATGTTGTGTCATATCCGGCGCGGTGTAGGGCTCGCCGGTTTCCAGCGTGTGGTGGAAACGCCCGATGATGTCACTGGCGAAGGGATCGGGCCATACCGCATGCACTACCTCCCTGAAGTCGCGCCCCATCAATGGGGTGACATTTGCGAAGACCTTTTTGGAGGCGGAACTCATCTGGAACATTCGCAACCCGGCATCCACCACATACATGCCGAAGGGCGCGTTCTCGATGAGGTTGACGAAGGTTTCGTGGTTCTGGCGCAACAACTGCTGGGCCTCTTCGCGCTCGGCCACTTCTTTGAGCAACCGCACGTTCAACCGATCGGCCACGTCGGTGAGTTCATGTTGCTGCACCGAACTGATCAGCAGTGCCTCGTTCATCGCCTTGGTCTGCTGATCCACCGTGCTGGTCTCGGTCACTTGGATCATCAGTCCCACATGGCGCACCTCCTTAGCTTGTAGCGGCCAGCAGGTGTAGGACCAATAGATGGGGCCCGGCGTATCGCTCGCTGTTTCCACATAGGTGGCCGCTTCTCCGGAAAGCTGCACGCGGTCCAACAGCCCGTGGGTGGCGTGCCCTTCTTTGAAGAGTTGAGCGATGGGCTTGCCGATCAGATCTCCTTCATTCTTCCCGAGCAGTGCGCAGAACGCCGGGTTGACAGCCTGCACCACGTGCGCGTTGCCTTCCACTTCGGCCATGGGCCACGGCGCGAATTCCATCACGGCATGGTAGACCATTTGCTCCAGTGCGCGTCCTGCCTCCCGGAGGGAAGGCGCCCTCGTGTTCGCTATGGGCTGGTCCTTGCTCATTTTCCTGGCGTGTCGGATCCGCTATGACCGCACCCGTGCAGGCAGGCCGGTGGTAAGACCGTGGAAGCCTTCGAGCCCCGAGCTCCTCAACTCGATGCCCCGGCCCGTGATCTCATACTCGCGGATGTGCTTGCTGTGATCGCCGCCACGCATCTTGGACACCATCATGATCTTGCGCATCTGCCCATCGATCTCCACGTAACGCATGCGGATGATGTCGTCCGTGAGGAAGGAGATGGAGTAGTTGCTCGATGGTGGCTTGGTGAAGGATTCCTCCAGCATCAGGGTGCTCATGATGGTGACACCGATGCCGGTGAGGGCCACGAACATGCGGTAGAGCGACTCTTCGAAATCCTCGCGGAAGTCGGGTGCGAGGGCGCGTTCGAACCCGGCGAGCGAGTCGATCACCAGGCGTTTCGCACCGACGCGTTTTGTGGCTTCCATGATCTCGTACAGCGCCTCGTCCACGGAAAGATCCAGAGGCCGCAAATACAGGATCTCCAACTTGTCGGTCTGTTGCGGTGACTTCAGGTCCAACCCGAAGGTGGCTGCGCGCTTCGCGTATTCCGCAGGTCGCTCTTCGAACACCGCGATGATGGCCGCTTCGCCCTGGCGCAATCCTTCGGCGATGAACTGCGTGCAGAGGATGGACTTGCCCGTGCCGCTCGCGCCAGCGATCAGGATGCTGTCGCCTTCGGGAATTCCGCCGCCCGTCATCGTGTCCAGCTCCGCGATGCCAGTGGAAAGTCGGCGACCGGTGCGCTTCTGGCTCCGCAAGGGTGCCAAGCCCAGCATGCGCGGGAAGGCCTGCAAACCGGCGTCGGTGATGCGGAAGATGTGCATGCCGGGCAGTGTGTCCTGTCCGCGGCATTTCATCACCTGCAGCTTGCGCACCATGCTGTTGCGGTTCAGGCTCTGGTGCAGGGTGATGATCCCATCGGCCACGGTGAACACGGCATCGCCGCTCAGTTCCGTCTCGGAGTACTCGCCCAGCAGGAAGGTGGTGGCCTGCCAGCTGGTAAGGTGCATGGCCAAGCGCTGCACCAGGCTCTGCATGTCCGTTTCGCCTGTAGCCTGGTCGAACTTGCGCGCCATGCTGCGGAAGGAATCCACAACGACGATCGCCGGGCTTGCGGCTTCCACTTCCCTGATGATCTCATCCAGGACGGCGTTCCAATCGCCCTTGAGCACCACGTCGCTCAGGTTGATGAAGCGGAGCGCGGTGCCCATCAGCGACTCGTTGTAGAAGTCGTACTGCTGCTGGTAGCGCAGCATCTTCAACGCGGGCTCACCGAGGATCGTGAAGTAGAGGGCCGGTCGTTCGGCCGAGGCATTGGCGAAAGCGATCTGGTGCGCGAGCGTGGTCTTGCCGCAGCCGGGCGTGCCCGCGATGATGTTGAAGGAGAATTCCGGCAAGCCGCCGCCCAGGATACGGTCCAATCCCGGAACGCCGGTAGGCAATTTGTGGATCTCGACTTTCGTGCGTTTCGTCATGGGTTCGGCCCCTCGCCGGGGTCTTCGCTACGAATGGATGCATGGGGCCATGCCTGCCGGAGCAGCTGCATGGTCAATGGTGTGCCGATGAACACGATGAGCAGGCCGATCAACTGGGCAACCAGAATGCTCTCGCCGCGCTCGGCCTCGCTTTCTTCCGCCTTCACACGGGCTTCGCGCAGCCCGCCGAAACTGCCGTCATCCAGCACCTTCACGCCATTCAGCCACGGCATTTCCTCCTGCGCGAGCGACAGGGCGCGTGAAAGGAGACTCCGGAATCCGGCGGCGCCCGCCAGCTTGGTGAGGGACACGCCCAATTTTCCGCATACCCGTGATCCGGGAGACACCATCGCCCCGTCCCCCTTGTCCATCTCTTCGGCCAGCAGCCGCGAGGCCAGGTCGCGCAAAGGGAGGGTTGCGGGGTTCATTCGTGAGGATCCGGGCGCGGCGGCACGAGCGCACGGGAGGGCATCAAGTGCAGGAACG
>JAGODO010000224.1 GCA_017998165.1 Flavobacteriales bacterium
GCATCGCGCCGAGCGCATTGTCGGGTTGAACGGCTACCACCGTACCGCCGTCCGTCGATCGATCGCACACGAACTCGTAGGCATATTGCGATTCCGCGCCGCCCACAGGTGTAGTTGTGCAATTCTGTGCGCCCGCTGTGAGACCGAGGGCGAGGCCGACTACGCAAGTGATCCGTTCCATGGCTTCTGATGTTGTGGACTTGGAGGTTCGTCGTGTGTACCGTTCCGATCGTGGATAGGATCGATGAGCAGGGTACTGAACGCTCTCCTGTTCAGGCCGGCATGGATCGAAGGTAGTTGCCACTTGGTTCCGTTCCTGGATCATGGACCGGATCACCGCAACAGGTGATGGCCTCCTTTCGCCAGTTGACGGAAGCTTGACCGGTCACCCGCCCATTACATGACCTCGTTCGTTCGTGTTCGATCCAGAAGCACAACCTTCGGGCGCGATCGCGTCTTCGCCTCCATCATCAGTCACCTGAAAATCCGCCCGTCGTGAGATCATCCGTTACGCTCGTCCTCGGTTTTTCTGTTTGTGCCGCATCGGCCATCAGTGTCGGGGTGGTCAACGTGCAACCTTCCGCCTGCGCCCAGCCCACCGGCGCGATCGACATTTTCGTCACCGGCGGGTTGGCTCCCTACAGCTTTTTGTGGAGCACTGGCGCCACCACCGAGGATCTCACGGACCTGCTGCCCGGGGACTATTCTATTACAGTGACCGATGCGAACAGCGAGCAGGCTTCCGGCAACTGGACGATCCTGACCACGGTGCTCACGAGCCCGGAAAGCGCACAGGACGGACATGCCAACTGCATCGAGCAGACCATGGGCGGCGAAGTGCAGGTGATCGAATGGGGGATCAATGGAACGCCGCCTTATGTCTACAACCCGCCACCCGCCGGTGTGGACCCGCAGGGTGATCCGTATTTCTATTTCCCGACCGCCCAACCCGGAAGCACCGTGTACATCGATGTCACCGACGCCAATGGTTGCACCGGAACGCTGAGCGAGACCATCATGATCCCGCAATTGTTCGGCGGCCCTGAGATGGTCCTGCAGGATGTTCAGGGATCCTGCAGCGGTGGAAGCGGAGGAGGCGTTACGCTCGGCAACCTGAACGACGGCTATTTCTTCCAAGGGCCGGGGCTCACGCTCTTCGATGCCGCGAACAACGTGGTGAACTCCTGGTACAACATCGCGAACACACTGGCCATCACCGAGCTGCCGCCCGGACATTATCATGTACTCCGCGACTGGAATTCCATCCAACAGTACACCGCGTGGCCTTGTGATGGCTCCGACACGCTGGGCTTCGATATTCCCGATCTCGGGTCCGATTGCGGTTCCGTGAGCGGCCTGGTTTTCATCGACAACGACCAGGACTGTACACAGGATGTCGCCGAGGTGGGAGTGCCATTCCAAGTGCTGGAGATCCTTCCAGGGCCGGGCTACGCGATCACCGGTATCGATGGACACTACGGCTTCGATGTGCAGGACGGGGACTACACCCTCGCCCAGACCGATGCCACGCTCATCCAATTGTGCCCGGTGAACACGCCGGCCCCCTTCAGTGTCGCATCGGACCAGTCCGTGCTCGACCTGGCGGACAGCAGCACCGTACCCTTGGACCTGCTCGCCGAACTCGAGTCCGGCCCGATGCGCCCGGGCATGTCCGGCACGTATTGGGGGCGCGTTCGCAACCTCTCGCCCCAGCTGAGCGGCACCGTTGCGGTGACGATGCAATTGGACAACGCGCTCATCTACGTGGATGCCTTGCCGACGCCCACCACCGTAACGGGGCAAACCATCCTGTGGGAGTTCCCGGCCTTCACGGCCCTGCAACAACAGATGTTCGCCATTACCGTGCAGGTGCCTGCCGGAACGCCGCTGGGAACGCCGCTCTCATCGAGCCTGTTCGTCTCGAACAGCCTGCCCGAAGAGGGTGCGGGAACCAACCTGGCCGTGTCGAACACCGCGGTCACCGCGTCCTTTGACCCGAACGTGAAGACGGCGCGCACCAGCAGCGGGTTCAGCGATTCGATCTACTTCATCGGCGAGGACCACAGCATCGATTACACCATCCGATTCCAGAACACGGGCACGGATACAGCGTTCACCGTCCTGATCACCGACACCTTGGGCGAGGTTTTCGATATGACGAGCTTCCAACAAGGCGTCGCATCGCATCCGTTCAACGTGGCCTTCAAGCCGGGACGTGTGGTGGAGTGGACCTTCGCGAACATCCTGCTGCCGGACAGCGGAACGGACGAGGTCGCGAGCCACGGTCTTGTGAGCTTCCGCATCAGGCCCGCGTTGCCCTTGGTGGCCGGGACGCTCATTGAGAATGCCGCGAACATCTTTTTCGACCTGAACGAACCGGTGATCACCGATCCGAGCGTGCTGGTGGCGGAGTTGAGCACGGCGGAACAGGAGCCATCACGTGTTCCGTTGGTCGTGTTCCCGAATCCGGTTGATGACCTGCTCACCATCAACGCACCGTCCGGCATGACGGAAGTCGAGGTGTTCGCAATGGATGGCCGGTCATGTTCCCGTTCAACCGCGCGAGGGACACAGACAGATGTAGCCGTGGTGAGCCTCGTGGCAGGCAGTTATTCGCTACGTGTCAGACTGCGGGATGGCACTGTTCTCCACTCACACTTCATCAAGCGCTAGCGCAATGAACAGGATGCTGATCTTGATGGGGCTGTTGCTTGCTCCATTCGTTTCGAACGCCCTCACTGTCCAGACCATCGTCCAACGACACTCGTTCTGCGGTCGACCATCAGGGATCGGTTTCGCCTCCGTTGCCGGCGGCTTGCCACCGTACTCCTATTCATGGGATGTGCCCAGCACCGAGGCGACCGTTTCCGGACTGCACGCCGGCATCTACACCGTAACGGTCACGGATGCCAATTCCGAACAGGCGACCGCGACGATGGAGATCCTGGCACTCTCCGCCTATACCTATGACTTCCTCAGTGCGAACGGCCCTTCGCATTCCTGGTGTGCTGGCGCTTTGCCCCAAGTGGTCATACACACTGGCCTGCAATCCGTGCTGGAGCCGAATCCTCCGACGTCCGGATTCGGCCCTGCTCCCTATTCCTACTCACACCCTGACCTGTTGGGCTACTACCAGTCCACCACCTGCTCGAATACGGACATGCCGGTATTTGATGTCCTGCTGTTCGATCAGCCGCCGGGAACGACGATGGTGGTGGATTATCAGGATGCGGCAGGTTGCCCGGGCCAGGTGGAAGTGGTGATCGAGGCCGCGCTCACACCACCTCAGTTGCAGATAGTCGGCACCGGCGCTTCTTGCGCGAACGAGGCAACAGGTTCCGTTGCGGTCTCAGTCAGCAGTGGCTTCGGGCAGCAGTTCGGCGTCTATGCGCGCAAAGTTGGCCAGATCGTGGATTGCGTGATCGGTGACCTGCCGGGGTTCACGTTCCATAGTTACACCACGAACGGGTTGAAGACGATCACTGGTCTCGCCCCGGGCGACCACTACCTGATCTGGACAAGCGATCCGTACGGCTTGCTCGAGAACGATGCGCTCGACTATCTCGCTTGCAAGGATTCGATCCCCTTCACCATCCCGGAAATTTCCGGCGATTGCGGCAGCATGTCCGGACAGTTGTACGTGGATGATGACCCGGACTGTGCGATGGACTTCTCGGAGAATCGCATTCCCTTCTCGATCGTGACCGTGGAACCGGGACCGTACTACCTGACCACGGACTACCAAGGTCGCTACAGCGCACCGCTGCCTTATGGCACCTACAACTTGCAAGAGCAGCACCCTGTGCTCGAGCAGAGCTGCCCTGGCGAGTTCACGATCGCGGGCCAGTTCCCACAGACACTCAATACCGGATGTGCGGGCGGGGTGCCGCTGGACCTGATGGTGGACATGGCCAGTGGCCCGGCCAGGCCCGGCTTCGAACTGCTTTATGGTGTGCATGTGCGCAACCTCACGCCTACGAGCACAGGCACCGTGACATTGACCATGGAGTTCGACCCCCTGCTCTCGTTCGTTTCGGCCACGCCATCACCCACCTCCGTATCCGGCAACACGATCACATGGACCGATCCCCAGTTCGCGCTCCCTGAGGTATTCCAAGAGCGGTTCGTGTCCGTGCACCTGCAAGTGCCGCCAGATGATGCGCTCATCGGAACGGTGCTCAGCGCCACGGCTGCCATCACCGCGCAGACCCCGGATGACCTTCTCGCGAACAACGTTTTCAGCACTGACGTCACTGTGACGGCCAGCTTCGACCCAAACGACAAGGTGGCGGCCACGAGCTCACGCTCCAGCAACACGCTTTTCCTGATCGATGAAGACGAGTGGATCGATTACACGATCCGCTTCCAGAACACCGGTACGGACACCGCCTTCAACGTACTGATCACCGATACCCTGCCGTATACCTTGGATCCCGCGACCTTGCTCGCTGGTGCGGCATCGCACCCGTACGGTTGGAGCATGTCCTTGGAAGGCGTGCTGAGGATCAGCTTTTCGGACATCCTGCTGCCGGACAGCAACGTACACGAAGCGGCGAGCCATGGCTTCGTTTCGTTCCGCATACGGCCGGACCTTCCTTTGCTACCGGGAACCCTGTTGGAGAACACCGCCAACATCTTCTTCGACTTCAACCCGCCGGTGATCACGGAATCCAGCGTGCTGGTGGCGGAGTTCAGTACGGGTGTGGAGCCGGCAATAGCGAAAGGCTTTCTGGGCGTCTTCCCGAATCCCGTGCATTCGACGCTCTGTGTCGTACTTCCCGCTGATGCGTCCAGTCTCCGGATCCGTTCGGGCGATGGGCGTGAGGTCTTGACCAGTTCCGGAACGGCAAACGTGTCCACCATCGACGTGCAGGGCCTACCTTCGGGTGCGTACTCGGTGGAAGTGACGACGGTTGGTGGTGAGGTCCTGCGCGCGCGGTTCATCAAGCAATAGCCGACCCATGAAGAAGTTCGCCGCATCTGTTCTCATCGCAATGGGTGGTGCGCTGAACGCCCAGCCCATCGTGGACATCATCCTGGTGCAGAATGAGGCCGACAGCGTGCTGGAATTCTGGTTGCGCCCGAATGCTGACTTCGGTGGGGTTGTCACCAGCCTCGGCTTCACCTTGCGTTGGGATACCCTTTCCGACGATGTGCTTGGAACGCGCGTGAACGCCTGTCCCTCCGGAATACCCATCTCCTCGATGTCGACGGTCGTTGACAGCGGTTACTATCACCGGACATTCATGGAGTACGGAACCTCATTGATCATTGATGAGGGCTGCCCATGGACCGCTTGTGAGGAGCACTTGGTCATGACCATTCCTGTGGTCGTCACCGGCAGCTTTGGTCCTTTCGAGATCGTGGAAGGATCCTATTACGTGGGGCTGGGCGGCTCTGGTGAGACAGGCGTCATCAATCCCACGGAACCTTGTTTGAGCACTGGTATGTCTGTCGCATCCAGTGGCGTGGCCAAGGGGATCGTCCTGTTCCCCAACCCGGCGACGAGCGGATTGTCCATTGCGCTGCCCTCTGACCAGTCATGGCCTACGTACGTCGAGGTCATCGCAGCTGATGGCCATATCGTGCGCGTGCCGAACAACAGGGACGGCTACCTGGATATCGCATCGTTGGCTCCTGGGGCTTATGCTCTGAGGGTCAGTGGGTCGGTAGGGCGGTTTCTGAAACTCCAGCCCTGACCGGACGGCGCATTGGGCCGGCCACCTGCGGATCCTCCTCATTTTCATCACCTTGGATGATAGTAGCGCACGCTGGCGCAACAAAATGTGGAACGCATCGGCAACCCCTCCGTTGAAGCGCCGTCTACCACCCGCTACAGATGAACTACTCCATGGAAAGCTCCTCCACGGCCAGCCGCTCGAACTTGATCCTCACCAGCGGCATCGTCAGCGCTGTACTCTCCGCCACCATGTTCTGCGTGGCGTACCTGGTGCTCTGAGTACCCTTCCACCGGCGCGGCTATCTTTAGCGGATTCGGCGCCGGCTCCCATCGCTGCTCGTCCTGTTCACTGCGGCTTCCGGTGCGCAACCCACGCCGCGTTCCC
>JAGODO010000225.1 GCA_017998165.1 Flavobacteriales bacterium
GACATGCTGGCGCATGGAACCGTATCCAAACGGGGCATCAAGCCCCCTGGCCTGCCTTGCACGAACACGGTGTCCCGAACCGTGTTGCGCTTCGCAGGACGGCGTTGGAACACCCACGTTTCGTAAGGTCGCCCCCCGAAAACGAAGTGGCCGCGCTTGGGGGCGAACACACCAAGAACCGTGAGCGCCGTGTTGTCCCGTAAAGTTGCCAGGTCCACCCCGCATTCGTTCGGACCCAATGCGGCGTCCCAGAAGATCAGGTCGCCGGGGCGCGAAGGACCCTCGTCCACCTCATCGTGGAAGCCCCACAACATGCGGGACTGTTCACCGTCGAAGCCATCCAACCCGACGCGGAATGGGACATAGGGATGGGTCGTGAAGACCCGATCGCCCGGCTTCCGTGCCTTCGTGATCACGTCACAGGCCGCATTGATGATCGCCTGTTGATCATCCGGGTCTTCGATCAAACGCCCTTGGCCGCTCAATACGACGACCGAACCCACGACCAGTCCTGAGGCAATGACCGATCCGTGCAACGCGGTGCCACCAGCGAGCCGGAGTGCCCTGCCGAGCGTGAACAGGCCGAACGGTACCGCCAAAGGGACCGCCGTCACCAACACACGGGTGAGCCCTGCGCTGCCATGCGTTCCGCTCCAACGCAGATAGGCATGAACGGCCACGATGCCCAGCGCCGGGAGCGCGGCCGTGAAGAAGAGCAAGCGGTGCGTCCTCCGCTCTTCCATGTCCTTGTTCCAGACGAAGGGCCAGATCACGAGCGCGAGCACGAACACGATCACCAAGGTCCATCCGAAGGCGTTGGTGGAGTCCAGGATGAATCGCCAGGGGTCGCCCTTGCCGTAGATGCTCTCTCCGCTACCATACGGATCACCGTGCCACCACAGGAGCGGATCCCCCGTGTGCAGGAAACCGAAGACCGAATACACACCGATGCCCAGTGCGCACCATGGAAGGGCCGCGAACCGCTTGTTCCACAACAGCCAGCCGACGACCACCGGCAGGAACACGATGTATTCAGGCCTGCACAAAGGCGTGAGCGAACCGACCACCGCCGCCACCCGGTAGCGCTCCTCGCCGAGCAGGCGCACGCAAAGCAGCGCCATCGTTCCAAAGAGGATCTCGGTCATGCCATCGATCACCAGATGCGCGTATTGCGGCGCGAGCATGAGCAGCGCGGGCAGTGCGACGGTCGTCCATGTACCGGCGCGGAGGAGGAACCCCATGGAAAGTGCCACGGCGCCAAGCGCTGCCAACGCATTGAACACGGCCATCGCGTTGTAGCCGAACTGTGCGAAGGGGGACGCCAGCAACGTGAACATCGGCTTGCCCCACTGGTCGAGCAGCAACTCCGGATGCTTCCACGAGTAACGTGCGATCATGTGGTGCTGCACGCCATCGCCGGCCTCGCGGATGCCTTCCGAAGCGAAGCGGGCCCAGACCAGCACCCCCGCGATGATGATGGCCAATGCCCAGGGCAGCCAACGAATGAGGCGGCCACCCATCTCCCTCAGGCGAACAGGCCGTACTTCACGATGCACCAGATCGCCCGGAAGCCATCCTTCCACCCGATCTTCTTGCCCTCGGCGTACGTGCGTCCGTAGTAGCTGATGCCCACCTCGTAGATGCGCGCGCCTTTCACACGCGCGAGCTTCGCTGTGACCTCCGGCTCGAAGCCGAAACGCCGCTCTTGCAGGTCCAACCCCTTGGCGATATCGGACCGGATCAGCTTGTAGCACGTCTCCATATCCGTCAGGTTGAGGTTGTTGAAGGCATTGGAGAGCCGCGTGAGGAACCGGTTGCCGATGCTGTGCCAGAAGAACAGGATGCGATGCGGATGGTGACCCATGAACCGGGAGCCGAACACCACGTCGGCGAATCCTTCCACCACCGGCCGCAGCAGGTCGTTGTATTCGCGCGGGTCGTACTCCAGGTCGGCATCCTGAACGATGAGGTACTCACCCGTGGACTCCTTGATGCCCCGATGGATGGCCGCGCCCTTGCCCATGTTGCGTGGCTGTTCATAGAACTTGATACCCATCGCCGGGTTCGCCGACATGTAGGCCTTGATGGCCCCAACGGTGCCGTCTTTGGACCCATCGTTCACGATCACCACCTCCTTGGCGATACCGTTCGTCAGGCTCACATCGCGCACCTTGTCGAGGATCAGGTGGATCGTGCGCTCCTCGTTGTAAGCGGGGATGATGATCGAGAGCGTGCGCAGTGCCGGCGATGATGACATGGCCGCCAAGCTAAAAGGCACTCGGGGTGCGACGCCCCGGTCGGTGAAAAGATGTGAGCGCCAGAAGGTGAACGGGCATCAACGGTAACGCACGATGCACCACATGGCGCGCACCCCGTCCTTCCAACCGATCTTCTTGCCTTCCCCCCGCGTGCGGGCCGAGTAGCGCACCGGCACCTCCTTCCAACGCAGTCCCTTCACCCTGGCCAAGCGGGAGGTCACCTCCGGCTCGAACCCGAAGCGTTGCTCTTTCAGGACGAGTTTCTTGGCGACCGGCACCGGGATCAGCTTGTAGCAGACCTCCATGTCGCCGATCGACAACCCGGTGAAGCGGTTGCTGAGCCATGTGAGGAACCGGTTGGCGCGATAGCTCCTCAAGGGATATTCCGGATAGGGGATCCCTTCGGCGAACCGATTGCCGTAGACCACATCCGCCTCACCCCGGAGCACGGGCCCCAGGAGGTCGTTGATCTGTTCCGGGGCAAGCTCGAGGTCGGCATCCTGCACGATCAGGTGGTCGCCCTTGGCCAGCTCGATCCCTTTGTGGATGGCGGCGCCCTTGCCGCGGTTCACCGGCTGCACGAATACCTGGATGCGTTCCTGCGGATGTGCCGCCTGAAAAGCCTTGGCGCGCTCCGCGGTATCGTCCTTGCTGCCATCATCCACGATCACGAGCTCACGCTGCACTCCATCGCGCAATTCCACTGCCAGTACCTGATCGAGCAGTTCGGCTATGGTGCGCCCTTCGTTGTAGGCGGGGATGATGATGGAGAGCGTGCGCAAGGGGGCGGCCGTCATGGGGCGGCGAAGATCGCCGTTCCCGCCGTATGGGGATCGGGGTCCGCAGGTCGGTCCCGCAGGATCCACAATTCCATGTCGTCCACGAGATAGGCGGCCTCGGCAGAGGACGGCCAGCTGCTGAAGCTGATCACATCCCCGGCGCGCAGGCCGACGCTCGTGCGCATCTGGCACGCCACCCGGTTCCACCGCTCGTATCGCACCACTTGCGGCTGCGAGGGCAGGTCCCGTTTCTCGATGATGCTGTCGCCCCGTGCCACCGCGATCGACAAGGACAGCCAGTTCCCTTGGTCCCATTGCCGGAGCATGAGCGTACCCGAGACCAGCACGTCCGCACCATCCCAGTCCGGCGGCACCCGCCAGTACAGGTCCTGCAGCTTGCGCATAGACGCGTCGTACCGCACGCACTGACGGCCACTGACGTGATGGTCTTGGCAGGCCCCTTCGATGTCCGCCGCTTCCATGTCTTTGCTCGCGTGGAACACCACCTCGGGCATCGGCACACGGAACCGCTCATCGCGGAAGAGCGACGTGTTGCATTCCACCGAGTGATAAAGCAGCGTCCAGTTCCGGGTATCCACGGCGTCCTGTCCATCATATTCCACGATGTAATAGTCGCTCTGTGGGATCGGATCCGGCGCGAAACGGGCCGTTGGACCCAGCCAATGCAGGTCCCGTGTCGCCACGTAGTAAGGCATCGCGCCACTGGTCTCGGCGCCCGTGGCCAGCGTAAGGATCGGGCGCATCCGTGAAAGCGGCCCACGGTCCGCCTCCAACAAGGCCAGCATGCGTCGCAACTCACCGGCCCCCTTCCATTCGATGGCATAGACCGTGTTCCAACACCCCGCCATGTGGACAAGCACCGGCGCACAGAAAAGCCCGGCCACGACGGTAGACGGCCATCGCTTGAACGGCCAAGTGATAAACGATGCGGCCACAACGAACAGGACCAGTGGTAACAGATACAACGCTGTCCTGGCGCGCGGCCAGGGGATGCCCAGCGCATAGTGCTGCAGGACCATGATCACGACCACCGTAGCAAGCACCCCGAGCCCGAAAAGAAAAGGCCCGGTCTCCGACCATCGCTTCCCGACCAGCGATCGCCACGCGGCGATGCCGGCCCAAACGGCGAGCACCCCCAGCACCCACCCCATGACGGCAAGCGGGTCACTCCCGTAGTAGGTGTGGTAAAGGAACTTCTCCCCGAAGGTCGCCACCGAACCCTCCCACACGCGATCGCAGCCCATGTGCAGTGAACCGCCACGGGACATCGCCAACGTGGAAGGAAGGATGAGCGCGAGTGCCGCTGCGGTCAAAGCCGTAAGTACCAGCGCCCGGCCCACGAGCGATGCGGCTCCGTCCTCACGTATCCGGCCGGCCCAGCGAACAAAGAACACCGCGCCGATGGCCAGTAGAAAATTCAACGCCATCGTATTCGCCAGTGCCGCGAGCGCCGCCCAGCAGACCGTGTGGCCTACACGTGCGGCGGTCTCCCCATCGCTGCAACAACGCCACATGCACCACAGGCTCATCATGATGCAACCGTTCGCGATCCCGTATCCACGCGCGAGCGAGAAAAAGTCCAGCAGGTACGGGTGGGCGTTCAACAGGATGAACACCGCCACGGCCAACACCGCCGAAGGCGCCCGCAGCGCGATACGCGCCGACCCGTATAGATACAGGAGATGAGCCAACAGGTTCGGCAGGCGCAATGCGAACTCCCCGTCCCCGAACAGCTTCATGCTCAACCACGCCGACCAGACATTGAGCAGGTGGTGGTTCGCCCCCATCCCGTCGAAGGTGTCCTGGAAGAACTTCCCTTTGCTCACATGGTGCATGAACGTGAAGCTCTCGTCCCAGGTGAAGGACACCGTGCATGCCCGAACAACCGTATAGGCCGTCAAGATCAGCGCGATCGCGCCGATGGCCCATTGCTTGGGATGTATCTGTGACGGGGACCCGATCATACCGGCGAAATTCGCCGTTACAGCCATACCGTGGATCGAGGGTCCGCCGATGCGCAGGACCCGCGGGTCCCACCTCTCAGCACCGGCTCATTCAATGCCTGCGGCTCGGCCCGGGTAGGTGAACACCTCAACGCGCAACCCCCGCATCGTGAACGGTTGGCCGCTCTTGTTGGTCATGAAGAGCTTGTTGCGCACACCTTCCGGGCGCTGGGGCAGGCTGAACCGCAATGCGAAGGGTCCTTCACCCACCGGCTTTGACCACAGCGCCAGTTGATGGGTCGCGTCATCCTCCCCGATCAGCAGCTGCGGTCCGTCACCGGGATCATTCGACCAGTCGATCGTTCCTTGCACCAGCACCACCGCGCAGTTCGTGCCCGGGCCGTAGGTCGGTAGCCCGTCCATTTCGAAGGGGAACTCACTCCCATTGAAACACCAAATGCCGTTACCCGCTCCGCAAGCGACGGTATCCAGGCGATGCTGCAAGGTGGACGGTCTGTTCTGGGCCTGATCGAAAACCACCGTGCCCTGCACCTTGTCGGCCCCCGGGCGGAGGTCGAAGATGTACACGCTGCCGACCTGCCCTACGGGCCGGTTGATGTAGGCCGCCAATCGCTGGTCGTCCAGCCATTCCGCCCGCGTGAACAGGAGGTACCGCGCACCCTTGGTGATCAGGTCATCGATCCTTCCCGGGGCCATGATGTCATGGCCGAAACTCGTCCAACCCCGATTGCCCATCAGCACCAAGGAACTGTTGATCGCGCCGTCGTCCAGGAAGATCACTTTGTCCTCCGCGCGCACGCCCATCGCTCGCAGACGCGGCTCGATCGTCTCCAGGTCATCCATCCCCCAAAAGCCCAACGAATTCCAGTAGGACAGTTCCTGGTCGTGGTACAACGGCCACAGTTTGCGGGCGGACATGTTGCCGCTGGTGTCGTAGCGCATGGCCATGTTCTGGGCGGTATAGGTCACATTGAGCACCAGCAGGGCCGCCATCGCCCAGCGGCTCCACCGCGCACGAAGCAGCTCCGGATAGTGCCGAGC
>JAGODO010000226.1 GCA_017998165.1 Flavobacteriales bacterium
GACTCAGCATCAACGTAGGGTTTTGCGTTCAGCGCAAGGGCGCGACGAGGGGGCGCTAATATAGAAACATCCGCTCTCTGTGAAATTTTCCAAAAGCCTTGATGGACGCGGGTTTCCGAAGGTCGATGGTGGAATGGCCAGGAAGGGGTCGCGTGATAGTGAGAACATGATCCGGACTTGTCGGCGAAAGATATCGGCCACCTTCCGCTATTCCCCCGAAGTGGCCGGCCGTTCTGGCGCGCGCCTATACAGGTCCGACCTCGAGGGCCAAGAGCACGGCCTCAATGCCGGCTTCCGAACAACCGCCGAAGAAACGGATCCCGATGCCCGTTCTGCCCGTGCTTGCCCGCCCGGCGCTCGTTGCGTTTCATACGCTTGCGCGTAGCCTTGTCCTGGTGCTCACGGTGCAGCTTGTAGATCCGCTTTTCCTCCTTGGCCAGCGACTTCTTGTCCTTGCGCTCCTTCTTGGCCAGGTGCTTCTCCTGCTGCTTCTTGGACATGCCCGCGCTCTTGCCACCCTCTCCCCCGGCGTCCTGTGCAAAGGCCCCGCCAGCGATGAGCAGGACGGAGAACAGCAATATGGTCCGGATGGCACGCATGTGGAACGGGCTAAAGTTCACTCTTCCGCCAACAAGTTCCGAGCCGATGAACGGATCCTCCCCAACGATCGTTGTTCATCCACCCCATCATTCGAGCCTAACTTCGCCTCGTGAAGCGATCGCACACCTTCCTTACAGCGCTGGCCCTTCTGGCCTTCGCCTCCTGCAAGAAGGAGAACCAAAGCGGTGTGCCTCCGGTAGCGCTGGATATCACACTGAACATCAACCTCCCCGAATACGCGGACCTGCAGGTCCCTGGTGGCTGGGTCTACCTCACCGGCGGCTCGCAGGGTTTGATCGTGTACCGGGTGAACAACGATGAATTCACCGCGCTCGACAGGCATTGCCCGGTGGCTCCGGAGAACCTCTGCAGCGTGATCGTTGACGAGAGCGGGGTGATCGCGCGCGATACGGCCTGTTGCCAGGCATCGTTCCTTTTGCAGGACGGTCAACCGCTGAGCGTTTCCGGCATTTCGCTCCGGAAGTACAACACGATCTTCAACGGCAGCACGCTGCGCATCTACAACTGATCCGCCCCCTGGTGGAATGAAGAAGGCCCGGTCGCGAAACCGGGCCTTCTTCATTCTCGGATCGTCGCTCAGTAGCGGTACGCGTCGCTCTTGAACGGACCGTTCTTCGGTACGCCGATGTATTTGGCCTGTGCGTCCGTAAGCTCTTCCAGTTCCACGCCGATCTTGGCGAGGTGCAGGCTGGCCACCATTTCATCGAGGTGCTTGGGCAACACGTACACCTTGTTCTCGTACTTGCCGTGGTTCTGCCACAGTTCCAACTGCGCGAGCGTCTGGTTGGTGAAGCTGTTGCTCATCACGAAGCTGGGGTGACCGGTCGCACAGCCCAGGTTCACCAAACGGCCTTCGGCCAGGATGATGACGTCCTTGCCATCGATGGTGTACTTGTCCACCTGCGGCTTGATCTCCACTTTGGTGGTGCCGTAGGTCTTGTTCAACCACGCCATGTCGATCTCGTTGTCGAAGTGGCCGATGTTGCACACGATGGCCTTGTCCTTCATCTTGCGGAAGGCGGCCTCGGTAACGATGTTGAAGTTGCCCGTAGTGGTGATGACGATGTCCGCGCGGTGTACGTTCGGCACCAACTTCTTCACCTCATAACCGTCCATCGCCGCCTGTAGCGCGCAGATCGGGTCGATCTCGGTAACGATCACGCGCGCTCCGGCGCCACGCAGCGAAGCCGCAGTGCCCTTGCCCACGTCGCCGTAGCCGCACACGATGGCCACTTTGCCCGCCATCATGATGTCGGTGGCGCGGCGGATGGCGTCCACTGCGCTCTCCTTGCAACCGTACTTGTTGTCGAACTTGCTCTTGGTGACGCTGTCATTGATGTTGATCGCCGGCATCACCAGGGTCCCGTTACGCTCGCGGTCCAACAGGCGAAGCACGCCGGTGGTCGTCTCTTCGCTCAGGCCTTTGATGCCCTTCACCAGTTCGGGGAACTTGTCGAAGACCATGTTGGTGAGGTCACCGCCATCGTCCAGGATCATGTTCAGGGGTTGGCCACCTTCGAAGGCGAACAACGTCTGCTCGATGCACCAATCGAACTCCTCGCCATTCATGCCCTTCCACGCGTACACGGGAATACCCGCCTTGGCGATCGCCGCCGCCGCATGGTCCTGCGTGCTGAAGATGTTGCAGCTGCTCCAGCTCACCTCGGCACCGAGCTCCCTCAGGGTCTCGATAAGTACCGCCGTCTGGATGGTCATGTGCAGGCAGCCGGCGATACGGGCACCCTTCAAGGGCTTCTCCTTGCCGTGCTTCTCGCGGAGGGCCATCAACCCGGGCATTTCGGCCTCGGCCAGTTCGATCTCTTTACGGCCCCACTCAGCGAGGTTCATATCCTTCACCTTGTACTTCAGGGCGGTCTGTGTGCTTGACATGGTCATCATTTTCGTTCGGGGCGCAAAAGTAGCTGGTTATCTGGAGCCGGGCCAGCGGTGCGGGGTGTACTAAGTTCGCAGCGATGGGTCCGGTGCTCAAACAACTCGAAGACGCCAAGGTTCGCGGAAGGAAGCTGCTGGCCGTGCTCATCGACCCCGATTTCGGGCAGGATGAGGCCCGCCTGGAGCGTACCGTTCAGAACGCCTGCATGGCCAAGGCCGACCTGCTCTTCGTGGGCGGGAGCTTGCTGACCAGCGCATCGTTCGACCACTGTGTGGGCTTGGTGAAACGCTGGAGCGACCGGCCCGTGGTGCTCTTCCCCGGTAGCCCCGCCCAATTGAGCGGCCATGCAGATGCGGTCCTCTTCCTCTCGCTGATAAGCGGCCGCAACCCCGAACTGCTCATCGGACATCATGTAACCGCTGCACCGACCGTGAGGGCGCTCGGCATCGAAGCGATCCCCACCGGCTATATGCTCGTGGATGGCGGCAAGCCCACCACCGTGAGCTATGTGAGCCAGACCGTGCCCATCCCGCATGACAAGCCCGGCATCGCCGCCGCTACCGCCATCGCCGGTGAACTGCTCGGCCTGCGCACCATCTACATGGATACCGGCAGCGGTGCCAAACGGACCGTCAGTCCGGAAATGATCGCTGCGGTGCGAGCGAGCGTAGAGCTACCGATCATCATCGGTGGCGGTATCCGCGATGCGGCAACAGCGAAGGCGCTTTGCGATGCCGGAGCGGACGTACTGGTGATGGGAACCGCCTTCGAGGAAGATCCCGAGCTGATCTTCGCCATGAGCGAAGCGGTGCATGGCTGAGTTCGCCCTTACTCCAGCAATAGCAGCGTTTTGAACGTCCCCTTCTCCGTCCTCGCCACCAACCCGTAGACCCCCGGAACCCGTGTGCTGAGGTCCATGGATGATCCCGGTGTGTCGAGAACGATCGCTCCATATGCATCGAAGACCGTGCAGCCGAGCACGGCTTCCTTGCCTGCTGCGATGGCGAAGCATCCGCTCGAAGGGTTCGGCGCTACGGTGACTGTCGTTGGGGTGATGGCCTCATCCGTACCCAAGTAGAGATCGCACATACCAGGACTACCCTCACTGCCCCCATATTGGATGGTGTCGTTCTCTGACATACATACCAAGACACCACTACCGGACACGCTTCCGCACGTGTTAGTGTAGAAAAGGCCGCCCACGCCACCTATACCTTGGATCCAGTGGTAGGCAGACCAATCCGGAGAGGTCAGGCAAGCCAACCCGATCCGCTTCCGGGACCTCCCGTTCAATACAATAGTATCCACCTCGAAGACGATCACATCTTCCATCCACAAAGAGTAGACATCGGACACCGTATCACCTGGCAATACGTCGAAGTCGTAGAGCAGCCAAGGTTCGTCGGACCCTGGCTCCACGAAAAACACCTGACCGAGCCCATTGTCACGCAATGCACCGGCATAGTTGCTTCCCTGATACACGTATCCACCGGATGAATAGCTCGCGCGGAGCTTTTTGAAGTCGAGTCCTGCCAAGAGAGTGTCAGGCGAGAGTTCATCATAGAAGTAGTACTCACCTTCGTGAGGATACCCGGGGCCGACCCAGAAGGAGACGGCCCAGGTGGCGTCGGAGTCCGGTAGCGCGTCGAACTGGGCGTGGGTCGCGAGCGCACAGAGGACAAGACCAAGACCGATCGTAGTACGTCGTGGAGTGCGCATGGCTTGAGGGTCCCTAAGGTAGTTGGACAACTCGTTGACGCCTTGGACCTGCGCACCGCTGCCTCGCTCCCGCTCGCAAGGGGTCCCGCTATCTTCACCCGGTCCCCATGCGCGCCTTACTCGCTGCCCTGTCGTTCGTACTTATCACCGGTTCGTTCGCGCAGAACGACTCCCTCTGGACCGTCTGGAAGAACACCTCGCTGCCTGACAGCGCCCGCCTGAAAGCGATGGAGTCGCTTTCTTGGAAGGCGGTGTTCGAGCGGCCCGATAGCGGCATCGTGCTGGCCAACATGCTGCTGGACCTCGCGCAGAAGAGCGGCTCACCGCTTTCCGTGTACAAGGCGCATGGCACGCTCGCCGCCGGGTACAAGATGAAGAGCGACATACCCGTGGCGCTGGACCACTATGAGCAATGCCTCACTATCGCGCGCGCGCTGAAAGACCGTGGGCTCATGGCGAACACCTTCAGCAACATGAGCACGGTGTATAAGGACCTGGGTGACCACCCCAAGGCCATCGACCTGCTGCAACAGAGCCTGCGCATCGACCAGGACCTTGGCAACAAGGAGGGCATGGCCGGCACGTACGTGAACATCGGGAACACCTACAAGCGACTGAACGAGCACGGCAAGGCGCTGGAGAACTATGAGCGCGGCGCGGCGCTCTATGCGGAGCTCGGCAATCTGAAGGGCCGGGCCATCGCGTTGGTGAGCATCGGCACGACGCACAGCGACCTCGGTGAGCGGGGGAAAGCCGTGGGCGAGCTCGAACTCGCGATCAACCTCTACCGCCAGCTCGGCAGCCGCCTGGACCGGGGCAAAGCGCACAACAACCTCGGGCAGTTGCTGGGCCGCATGGACCGAATGGAGGACGCCTTCGCGCACTTCGATAGTGCACGTACCATCTTCAACGAGCTCAACGCGAAGGACCCGCTTATTCGGAATCTCTATTACACCGGAGAGGTGCTCCTGAAGCAGGGCCGGGCACAAGAAGCCATCAAGGCTTGCAAGCTCGGTCTGGCCATCGCTGACAGCCTCGGACGGCAAGCGCTAGCGCAGCAGAAGGAATGCACCGACTGCCTGCTGAAAGCCTATGCCCAAGCGGGCGACTACCGCAGCGCGTTCACCGCCCAACGCAGCTACATCGAGCTCGGCGACTCGCTCGATAAGGTGAACAACGTGAAGGAAGTGATGCGCCTGGAACTCACCAACGCCTTCGAGCAGCAACAGATCGCCGACAGCCTTGAACAGGTAAAACTGGACTTCGAGAAACAGCTCGAATACGACCGCCAACTCGCCCGTGAGCGCACCCGCCGGGGCTTCCTCATATTCTCGGTCGTCGTGGTGGTGATCGTGGCCGGTGCCTTGCTGGGTCGTCTACGCTACACGAGCAAGGCCAAGGACGCCATCGAACTGGAGAAGCAGCGCAGCGATGATCTGCTGCACAACATCCTGCCCGAAGAGGTGGCGACGGAGCTGAAGGAGAAGGGCAGCGCCGAGGCCCGTGTATTCGCCACCGCCACCGTGCTGTTCACGGATTTCAAGGGCTTCACGGCCATGTCGGAACTGTTGAGCGCGGCCGAGCTCGTCGCGGAGATCGACCACTGTTTCAAGGGGCTGGACGCGATCGTGGAAAAACACGGCATCGAGAAGATCAAGACCATCGGTGACGCGTACATGGCGGCGGCGGGCCTGCCGGACCCGAACGGGTCCACCGCGGCGGACATCGTGCTCGCGGCCCTGGAGATGCGTGACCTGATCGCCCAGCGGCGCGCGGAACGCCTGCTCGAGGGCAAGCCCGCCTTCGAGATGCGCATCGGCCTGC
>JAGODO010000227.1 GCA_017998165.1 Flavobacteriales bacterium
GACGATGAGGGTGAAGCTCTCCTGTTTGCCGTAGCTCCAGTTCGTCACATAGTCGCGGTCCAATCCACCGGTCTGGTTGGCGCTGGCGTCCGTCCCATCGGGTGAGATCGTCAGCTCGCTCGGGCCGCGCGTGGTGTACTTGCCGTACTCGTAGGTGCTCCACAACAGGCCGGCGTTGGTAACGAGCCCGAAGACGACCCCGATCATCGCCAGGGATGCGCGTTGCAAAAAGTCCCCGATGCGTTTCTCTTGGACAGCCCGCCATGCTTCTGCGAGGCCGAGCAGCACGAGCAGCATGCCCAGGTAGTAGGCTACCTGCACGTGGTTCACGTAGATGAGGAGCGAAAGGAAGAGGGCGAACAATGCGGCGCCGAGCAACTTGTTCCCGCGCCACAGCATGTACATGGCCCCCAGCACCATGGGCATGTAGCCCACCGCGTTGGCTTTGCTGTTGTGCCCCGCCTCCAGGATCACGAAGAAGTAACTGCTGAAGCCGAATGCCAAGGCACCGATCACGCTGAGCCATGGGTCGATGCGCATGCAGCGCAGGCCGATGAACATGCCGATGAGGTACAGGAACAGGAAATCGGCCGGGCGCGGCAGGAAGCCATGGAATAGACGATCCAGCCAGTGCAATGCGGTGGCGGGCCACACAACGCTCACTTGGTAGGCCGGCATTCCACTGAACAAACTGCCCGCCCACAGAGGTTCTTCGCCATACGCGTCCCGATGCTCAACGATGTCATGGCTCATGCCCGCGTGGTTGCGGATGTCGCCCTGCACCAGCCGTTTGCCCTCCAGCACCGGACTGAAATACGCGAGGGCGAGGGTCAGGAACAGCGCAATGGCCACGCCTGCGGGCAGCAGCTTTTTCCAGTCGATCGTCATTCGGGGTCAGGTTACTTGATCTCTTCGAAATCCGCGTCCTCAATGGGGCCCGGCCGCGCTCGGGGCGGGGTATCGGTCCTCTCGATGCGCACCTCCCCCTTCGCGCGCGCGTCGGGTGCGCTCCAATGCGTGCCCGACGGTTTTGACGCGGACGGATCCCGGCTCCTCATGTAGGCGCGCAGCAACAACCAAACGATGGTGAGCACCAGTATCAGGCGCAGGGTTCCGGTGGCGCTCAGGAGCAGCATGGACGCGGCTTGCGGACAGGCGGCGAATGTAGCCACCGGCCGATCACCCCGAGCCCTTCTTCCGTGGAGCGCACGTCCGTTGTCGGGAACGGAAGCGTAACGGACGACCGGCGCAATTAAGACTTTCCCGAAAGTATCATTCCAACGCTCTCAGCCGCCCGGCCTCATAGGACAGGAACCGTGTGAGCGCCGCCCCTGACGCGCTGTCCAAGTGGTTGCCATCGGTGTACGTGTAGCGCGCCGCGTCCCGTGAAACATCCAGATAGTGCGCATGGTGACCTGCGGCGATCCGTTCCATGCGCGCATCGAACGCCGGGTCCAAGCGGTCTTCCATATCGAGGATCCGGCGGACGGCCGGAAAGCGTACCAGTAGCACCGTGCCATGGGGGCTGAGGAGGTCGATGATCCGGGCGAGGTACGTTTCACGGGTCTCGGAGAACGAGGTGTTCGGCAGCACCTCCTCCGCATAGTGCCGGATCTTGCGACGCGTGCGCTCGGCCACGGCCGCAGAGTCCATGGGGATCCGCATCCGGAGCCTGCCATCGGAAAGGAGCTCGGAAGTGGTGTCAGGATCACCCATGGGCCAATGACCGAGGGTGCCCCATCCTTGTCCGTGGTAACGTGTGAGGTACTCGAGGTTCGGGTACATGTTGAAGGTCCACATGCGGCCCAGCGTGCGAGCCTCTTCCGGCATGATCTCGCGACCATCCTCATCGTGCCCCGAGTTCCCGAGCAGCCAAGGGTCCACTTGAAGGATGAACAGCCCGTCGCGCGCAGTGGTGTCCAGCTTGGCGGATATGGCCCGCAGATAAGTTGGCCCGTATGGCGAATGCGCGATGGTGAACGCGAAGTCGTACAAGGGGCCCTCGAAGAGCGCATCCGCATCGCTGGCACCGAAGAGGGACGGATGGATGCCTTGGGCGGCCCGGGATCCTCCCAGCACCAGGCTTTTCTGCCGGGGGGTGGTGAAGCGCAGATAGAACTCGTCCAGGCTCCCGTCCGCCTGGAACGCGGCTGCGACATGCATCGCGGCGAGGATCAGCAACGCGAGGACGGCTTTGAACAGGAACGCGCGCATCAGAACTGGATGTAGATGTATTCCTCCTGCGCGAAACGCCCGAAAAAGAAGATGGCCAGCACCACCACGGAATACGCGGACCTCCGCGCCCAAGCGGGAAGGCGCGCGACCTCCAAGCCATGGTCCCGACCACGCTGCATCCATTCCACCCCCATGAGTGCAAGCACCAGAAAACACAGATGGACGGGCAGCGGCTCGGTGATGAAGACCCGGGAAGATGTCAGGATGCCCTTGAGGATCCCCGCCGTTTGCCCAAGGGTGGTAGCCCTGAGAAGCGCGAAGGTCAGCGACATCAGCAGGAACAGCAGGCCCATACGCCAGAGATGACCCCAGCCCGGGATGAGGGTGATGTTGTCCGGAGCCGAAGCTTGGGTGATCCGTCGACGCAAGGCCATCGGGATGAAATAGATGCTCTGCAGCACTCCGAACACCACGTAGTTCCAGCTGGCTCCGTGCCACAGGCCCACGGCCAGAAAGGTCACCGAAATGGAGATGACCAGGCCGGCTCTTCCCTTGTCCCGCAACAGGAATGAGAGCGGTGTGAAGACGTGGTCCATCATCCAGGACGAAAGTGAGATGTGCCAACGGCGCCAGAAATCGCCCACACTCGTGCCGAACAAGGGATAAGCGAAGTTCCCCATCATCCGGATGCCCAACAGCTTGGAGACGCCCAGCGCGATGTTGGAGTACCCGGAGAAATCACCGTAGAGCTGCACCAGGTAGCCCGTCGTTCCGAGCAACAAGGTCCCCTTGCCGTGCGCGGTGTGATGATCGAAGACCTCATCAACGAAGACCGCCAGGTTGTCGGCGATCACGGCTTTCGCGAAGAGTCCCCAGAGGATCTGCCGGAGCCCGTCCGTCATCAGTTCGGGATCGGGTTCGCGTGGTCCGGCGATCTGGGGCAGGAAGTGCTGTGCGCGTTCGATGGGCCCGGCGAGCATTTTGGGAAAGAACAGCACGTAGGTCACGAAGTGCGATCCATCCCGGCACGGCTCGATCTCTTCGTGATGCACATCCATCAAGTAGCCGAGCATCTGGAAGGTGTAGAAGCTGATCCCGAGGGGCAGGAGGATCTCCAACGTGCCGGTGCCGAGGCCCACGCGTGCCAGAAGGTCCGCCAACCCTTCCACCAGGAAACCCGCATACTTGAACCAGACCAGCAGGCCCAGGTCGAGCGTGATCCCGGCCCAGAACCAAAGACTCCGGGCCCGGCCTTCAGGCAGCGAGGCGATGCGCAGGGCGATCGCCCAATTGATCAACGCGCCGACAAGCAGCATCACCAGCCCGCGCATGTCCACGAGGCCATAGAACACGGCGCTCGCCGCCAGCAGTACCAGGTTCTGGCGCAGGGCCGATCGGCCTCCGACCGCCCAATGGACGGCCCACACGGCCAGCATGAAGAGGAAGAACCCGGCCGAATTGAAAAGCATCCGCCCCGTCTATGCGGGTTCCAGCTTGGAACGGATCAGCTCGATCAACGAGCCCATGTTCTTCAGCTTGTTGATCTCCTTCAACTTGAAGCGGACACCGAACTCCTTTTCCAGCCCGGTGATGATCGACATGTGGGTGAGCGAATCCCAGCCCTCCACATCACGCGCGGTGAGGTCATCCCGCATCTCAAAACGGTCGTGGCCCAGCACGGCGATCACCGTGCGCCGGATCCTCCCGCGCAGTTCTTCAAGTTCCATGGTCTTGGTCGATGTCACGCTCCATCAGCACCTTTTCCGTGTACGGCATGAACAGGATGGTCCTCGGATCGCTGGAGGCAAAGGTGCGCACGATCCGGAAACCGAGCCGTTCGTAGAGGCCGATGGCGACCGCGTTGTCGGCGAAGGCCTGTACCTGGGCCTTCGCGGCCCCGGCCGCTGCTGCGAGATGCGCGCTGATCAACCGGCCAGCCAGGCCTTTTCCGCGATGCGCGGGATCCACATGCACGTACTCGATCTGCAGGCTGTCCTTCTCCCGGGGGATCTGGATCCCGGTGATCACCGTTGCGTTGGTCCGCAGCTCCTGTATGCGTTCGGCCGGGAACGTGTAGCCGATGAGGTTCGCCTTCAGGAGCGTTGACTGCATCTCGTCCTCCCCCGCTCCCTCGATCCAGCCGGCAACCGCCGCCACGGCCTTTCCGTCGACCTCGGCCACCAGGAAACTGCTCGTGGAGAACTCACAGCCATCCACTTCCTCCTCGAGCATGCGCTCGACCAGCACGCGCACCTCTTCCTCGGTCGAGCCGAACAAGGTGGCCAGACCGAGCCGGGAGGTATTGCTCTTCTCCGCGGAGATGATCGCCTCCACCAGGAACGCGTTGTCGCCAGCAACGGCTCTCCGAACCACCACGTTCTCCATCACGCTTTCGGAGTGAACAGAACAAGCAAGGCCTTGCGGTCGATCTTGCCGTTGGCGTTCAACGGGAACCGTTCCGTGAATGCGGTCCGCGAGGGTACCATGTACGCGGGAAGTTTCCCGCGGAGTCCCGTGATCAGTTCGCGGGCTCCCTCCTCGGGACCTTCGACCGCCAGGCCGATCTCCTGATTGCCCGTCGGGGTGGTCAGCGCGAGCGCCACAGCGTTGCGGGAGCGGAGGAGTTCGCGTGCGTGATGCTCGATCTCCGCCAGTTCCACGCGGTAGCCCTGGATCTTCACCTGGTGGTCCAAACGGCCCAGATAGAGCGCGTCGCCTTCCTCATCGATCGTACAGAGGTCACCCGTGCGATAAAAGCGTTTGACGACCCCATCGTGTTCGGCTTCGAACATCACCTGTCCCGTGCGCACGGGGTCATTCCAATAGCCGGGTGTCAACTGCGGACCGGCGAGGCAGAGTTCGCCCTTCTCTCCGGGCGGCAGTATCCGGCCTTGTTCGTCCGCGATCGCGATGGTGCTGCCCGCCATCGCCCGGCCGATGGACAGCACCCCGTTCACCTGCTTGTTCGCGCCCGCACGTTGGAAAGCGTACCACGTGCAGAAGATCGTGTGCTCCGTAGGTCCGTAAACGTTCAGCAGTCGGGCATTCGGCACGCAGCGGCTCCATTCCTCCGTGACATCCGCCGGAAGCGCCTCGCCGCAGAACAGGTTGCAGCGCAGGTCCGGACAATCGATCTCTTCGAAATAGGGACGCAGATGGTTGATGATCGATGGCACCATCAGGGCCACGGTGATCCGTTGTTCATCCAAGAGTTCGGCCACCAGACCGTACTTGATCCCCTCTTTCGGCACGGTGAATACGCAAGCGCCCTGCAGCAACGGAACCAAGTAGGACATCACCGACAGATCGAAGGTGAGCTCGAACATCTGCAGGCATCGGTCCTCCGCGCCCATAGCGATCCCCAGCGCGTCAAAAGCCGACACGAATGCGGCCACATTGCCCCGGGTGATGGGCACACCCTTCGGTTCTCCGGTGCTGCCCGAAGTGAACAGCACATAGGCGAGCCGGTCATCCGACAACCCACGACGGTGCGGTCGTGAGGAGGCTTCAGAAAGACCCTGGGTACGGATCGCCGAACATCCGCCCGGCAGATCGCCGGCATCCGAGCTGAGCGCCACCTTGATCCCGGCCCGCGCGATGATCGCCGCGTTGCGCTCCGCAGGAACCTCCGGACTGATCGGCAGATAGGCCCTGCCCTCGGCCCAAAGCGCCAGCAGGGACGCATAGGTCAGCAGGTCATCGTTCGCGACAACGCCGACAAGCGGCTGGTCTTCCGGAATTCCCCGCGCGATGGCCGATCGGATCCCGTTGATGGACGCCGCCAGTTCCGCGTACGTATGCGTCCGATCACCGATCCGGAAGGCTGGCCGCTGTGCATGCCTGACCAACGAATCGAACAGGGCATCAAAGAGC